>CAYNMY010000001.1:0-17798 GCA_964398275.1 uncultured Armatimonadia bacterium
GACGGTATCCAGGCCTGGGGCGGGGAGATAAGCCCGGCGCTGGCTCGCCAGGCTGCTGCCAACCTGCGGGCGTTCGGCTTACCTCCCAACATTGTCGTCGGCGACGCGCGCACTGTCACCGGAGCTTTCGATGCCGCAGTCGTTGATCTGCCCTACGGCCACTCGGCGCCGGTTGCACCGGGCCTGTACACCGACATCCTGTCCAACCTGCGGGGCCAGGTCAAGCGTATGGCCCTGGTATTTGGCGGCGAGCAGCAGCCTTTGCTGGAACGGCTGAGCTTGCCGATCATTCAGCAAGCCCGCGTGGTTAAGGGCCGGCTGACCCGCCACATTTATGTGGTAGCCGGCGAGAAGGGAGAATAGCCCCGGCGGTGAACTATATGACAAGCAGTGCGCCTGCTAATCTCTGGACCAGTAACGGAGGCGGATAATGACTCGCAGCAATCGCCCTTATTCGATGCTTACCCATGTCGTGCTAAGCACGGGCGTAGTGCTGGCGGTGCTGACGCCAATGTTGGCTCTGCCCGGCGCTGCTTACGCCCGAAATCTGCTGACAAACGGGGGATTCGCCCAGGTTGATGTCGAAGGAATGCCCGTCGGGTGGCGCATTTTCCAAGCCAATCCGGCAGATAAGGTAAGCATTCGCGTGGCTCCAAACGGTTACAAGAGCCGCAACTGTGTGCTGATGGAAAGCGGCGAGCAGTTCACTCTGCTCGACCTTTACGCGCCGCCCCTGGAGATGAACGATGTGGGCAGCGATAGGCTGCTGTTCACTTGCTACTATCGCACCGAGCAGGAGCCGAATGCCCAGATGTCGCTGGTGACCTTTGCCGAGCCTTTCCAGGAAAAGGAATGGCGCACGCCGGCGCTGCAGGCCGAAGCCAAGCGCATCCCCCCGTCGGAACAGTGGAGCCTGCTGTCGTGGAAATTTGAGGCCCTGCCCGGTGCGCACCAGATCATCCCGATTCTGCGCGTCAGCGGTCCAGGCAAGTTCTACGTTGACGATGTCGCCTTGCACCCCTATCCCGATGAGGTCTCCGCGACTATCACGCGCAAAGGGGCACTGTACCAATTACCCGACAAGCGACGCACCACCGTAGATCTGGCTAACCACTCTTCCCGGCCGCGCGAAATCCAGGTGCTGCTTATCGCCGTCGATCCGCGTGGTCGAGGAAGACGAGTGGAGCAAAATGTGCGCCTTAAGGCCGGGGGCCGCGGCATACTGGACCTGGACTATGCCCTGCCTATTGAGTCGGAACACACCCTCCAGCTCGTCGTCCGGGACAGTGACAGCGGCGAGATCTATGAGCACCACCAGACGGTCGCCCCCGGGTTGATTGCCGCCCGATTCACCCAGCCGGCCTTTCGCAGCACGCTGCTGCCCAGCATACCGACTGACAACCTGGAGATTAGCGGGCAGATAAACGCAGTCGAGAGTGTCGCCCGCCGCCTCGACCTATCCGCAGAAATCTCGGAAATCGGCACGAAGATGACGGAGCAAGACGAGAGCATTCGGCGGATCACGCCTACGCACTTTACCATTACAGTGCCCGCCGCCAACTTACTCAGCGGCGACTATACGACACTCATTACGGCAACCACAGGGGACGGCCAGTTCACCCACAGTGTCCGGCTTCCCCTGCGGCGCCTGATTCCCTCCGCAGCAGAAGTAGGCTACGACCACCACCACCGGCTGTGGGTCAACGGCTCGCCCATCTTGCCCCGCGGCCTGTACTACGTATGCAAGCCGACTGACCTGGCGCCTATCGTCGGTGCCGGATTCAACTTCGCAGTTGTCCCCTCGACCCGGGCCAGCTATGCCTTTGCTGACGAAGCGCAGAACCAGGGCATATCCCTGGTCGTCTCTTCCCCGCGCCTACTCGCGCCCCGAGTGGACCTGCGCATTCCGGCTCCGGACCGCGACTTCTGGGAAAACTTGGTGGCAAAGTTGGGCGGCAATTCGGCGCTCCTGGGCTGGTACGTCCTGCCCCGACCGGATCAGCAGACCACACCGCCCGAGGTGGCTGCGGCTACGTGCCAGCAGCTAAAGATGATCAGCCCGGCGCATCCCACCTTGATGGCCCTCGCTTCGCCCTCGCTGCTGCGCTACTACAGCAACTTCGCCGACATCGTCGTCGCCGGGTCACTGCCCGTGCCCAGAGCGCCCATAACCTCCGTGGCGCGTATGGTTGATGCGGCGGTGGAGGCAACTGACGGGGAGCGGCCAGTATGGGCGGCTATCCAGGTCGCCGGCCCCGCCTGGTACCAGAACAAGGCGCTGGATCCCCAGGGCTCAGGCCGGGCACCCACCCCTGCCGAGGTGCGGGCGATGACATACCTGGCGCTCGCGCACGGTGCCAAGGGCTTGATCTACTACGGCTACGACATCCCTAACTACCCCAACACCAGACCGTTCCGGCTGCCCAAGGATGCCCCAGAACTGTGGGCGGCACTACCGGAGCTAAACCGTGAGTTGCAATGGCTGGCGCCGGTCTTCCTGGGCGGGACGCACAAGCTGATGGCGCCAGCCGCCGGTGGCGACCTCCATCTGGCCAGATGGCACTATGACGGCGGCGACTACATTGTTGCGATCAATACCTCGGATCGGGGCCTCATCGCGGACTTTGCTCTGCCCGAGGTCACGGCACCCCGACTCAACGTGATGTTTGAGCGGCGCGTGATCGTCCGCACCGCTTCGGCGGGCGGGAGCGAATACAGCCCCGACGAGAGTGCCCCCGTCACCCGACGGGCACTGAGTTCGCCCAAATATGACTTCATGGAGGATGGCGGGAGCTTCCAGGACAGCTTCGCGCCCTACGAGGTGCACATATACTCGACTGGCTAGCCTGGCGCGCCAGACAGCTCTAGCCCCCAACGTGCCGCAACCAGACCAGGCTGTGAGCAGACATGTTAAACTACATAATCCCAATCATAGTCAGTGGCGCCATCGGCCTGCTGCTTGGCTGGCTGAGCGCGGTGGCCCTGAAATCCGCAGCCCGCGCCCTGGGCTGCCTGGTGGTACTATTGTTCCTCGCCATCCAGGTGCTCAGCTATTATGGCCTGATCCAGTGGGACTGGGCGGCCTTCTTTCAGAATATTCGCCCTCTGCAGCACCTCGCCAGCGATGCGGTCGGGTCGAGTCTCCACGCACTCACCTGCAACCTGCCCCTCTCCGTGGGCTTCCTGATCGGCCTACTCGGTGGCATCCGCGGCTCCTCGGGCAAGTAGTACGCCCGGCAGCAACATCCGATGTCTATCCGCTCGTCTACGGTGTTATCTCGGATATGTCCCCTATCTTACGAGCTAATGGTATACCACCACTTATCATAGCTGCTCAAGCCAGTCACTCTTGCGCAAGTCCAAAGAAGAGGCCCGGCAGGATAGGCCCGCCGGGCCTGGTTCATTCTGAGAACCTTCCCACTGTAGTGAATTAGACAGGCATAGGGTTCGTCGGTGCCGGCCTACAATCCGATGCTGAAGGCAAACCCAGCCTGATCAATGGCATTGCCGCCGCTGCGGGAAGCCAGGTCTATCGTCAGGATGCCCAGGTTCAAGCCCACCCCGTAGGTCAAGGTATTCTCGGCACTGCCCGCGCGCAGGGTCAGAAATCCGACTGGCCGGTACTCGTACCCCAGATGGATGGTGCAGGCAACATCGTTAGCTTCGGTGAGGTTGTGGACATCGGCAGCAAAGGTCGTCCGGCCGTCTTCGCTAAAGAACGCCAGGCCAGCGTCCACCACCATGTCCGCCTCGACTCGGCCTGCGTCCAAGTCAAAGTCCGGAGAAGTCAGGCTGCGCGCCACTAACCCGGCCCGAGCCTGCGGCGTCAACGTATAAAGAAAGCCCACGTCCGCCGTCATGCTGCTATCCGTGACCCTACTGATGTTACCCGTTTCAACTGGGGCGGGAAAGGTGGGGAGCCCACCAGCAACCGGAACATTGACCGAGGCCTTCCAATCCTTATCGCCGTAGCCCACGGTCATTTTGCGAACCCCCACGCCGACCGCCAGGCGCTCGCCCATCCGCCGTCCCATAGCTATGCCCTCGCTGTGCTGCCACAAGCCATCGCCCTGTACTTGCACGAATTCGCCATCTTCGAACGTCGCGCCGTTTGGCAAAGGAGCGCTCGTGTTGCCGTTCCCGCTGGCGTCAACTCCCGTACTCAAGCCGGCAGCAACCCCAGCGATGCCGTATCCGCCTACTGCCCAGCCTCGGACAGCCAGCGCACCTACCGCAGCCACTTCGCCCGCAAACGGCCTATCCGCCAACACTCCGACCTGCCGGCGAACCAAGTCGAAATCAAGGCCTGTGATGCTACTCTCCGTGACTATGTCGTAGACGTCACTGGCGTCGTCCACAGAATCAAGATTCTGTGCGCGGCCGATCACACTACCCGTAAAGGTCCACCCGTCAACCAGCGCCAGGCCCGCCGGGTTCCAGTACAACGCCGTCGCGTCATCAGCGACAGCCACAAACGCGCCGCCCATAGCTGAAGCGCGCGGGCCTACACCCATCTTCGGGCCCACCAGGGCGGCTTTGTTGGTCTGTGCTGTAGCAGGCAGCACGGTCACTGCCACCAGCACTGCGACGATTACGATCACCGGTACGATTGACTTCTGCATCTTTCTCCCTCCCTGAGTATTGATGAACGTCAACTGCTGGCAGGATCCAATGCCCTGTCGCGAACCACCCTCCATACCTCCTACCCGCCGAAAACCTCGCCCACCACCAGGCGGACCCCGCGCGGGCGGACCCAACCACGCATAATTGTACCAAACGGTGCTATTCTTTGCAAGTTCTTTCTTCCATCAGCCCACCCGGCAGCAGCTCCAAAGGTCCGAGCAGGTTGCTCTCGGGCACGGGCAGATGGCGCATTGCTTCGGCGAAATCGGGCCGATCCAGGCGCACCGCAGCCACTTGCCAGGCCAAACGACGCTGCGCGGGTACTGGTCTAATCTGTGGCTTCGGCCAGGTATCCGGATTCACGACGTACGGCAGTAGATAGTCCAGCCCCAGCTCGACGCTGCGGCCTTCGGGCGTGACAAAATGCCACAGGTCCTGTCCCCAGTGATGAGCTATCTCGCAGATAATGGCGAACCCCTCCATATTCCCAAGCGAGTAGCCCAGCGAGCTGGTCCGCCGCTCCTCCCACGGGCAACTCCCATCCGGCTCCATCTGATCGGGAAGCAGCACCTTGCAGTAGTGGTCGAGCAGATCGTCAACCACCTCGTCCTTACCCACAAGTATCGCATAGGTAGCGACCTGGGCAACATAGTAGGTCGCATGGTTGTTTCGCGTGTTTCGCTCATCAATTCCCTGGGGGTGAGTGGTCAGCCAGTGCACGAAATCAGAGAACCACTCGCCGAGCGCCGCAGGCTGAGCCTCGGGCCAGGCCGGCGTACGGGCCAGGAAGGTCAGCCCGTGGACCAACCCACGCAGGCAAGTTGCGTCAATGATGCCAATGCCTCGCCCATCGCAGTGACCTTTGATCGCCTGGGCATACCGCATGTTCGGGTTCATACGAGTCGCGTCATCAACAAACCAACTGCGTAAGAACTCGGCGGCCTTGCGCCCGTAGCTCTCTTCGTCCAGGTAGTACGCGGCCATAGACAGGTCTCGCACCGCATTACATAGCGCGGACATAGCCCGGTGGTGCGCGTAGAACAAATCCGGGTTAATCTCGCCGTCCCGCCGGATGTAGGGGTCGTCAGGATTGTCCGGATCCGGCCACCAGTACGCCCCCTCGCTGAAATAGTCGTGCGGATCGCCGCTGGCGGCTGGGGAGGGCTCAAATGTTACGCTCCACGGCCCCTGGGTCATCGCCTCGTCGGCGCGGGCCCGCAGCCGCTTCACTACCTCTGCCCAGGGGCCGCTGGGCGCGGCCAGAGCCTGCTTGACGGCGCCGACGTGCTCTGCACTGACGTATATGAAAGCGGGTGGTGGAGAACTCGGATCGGCCATCACTATCGTCCTCGCTGGATAACAGAGTAGCTGCTTCACGGCCTGCAGGCCCACATGATCTCGCGTTATTATATAACAACTTGGTGCAATGTCAAGCTTACTGCAGCGGATACCCGAGCTATATTGGGTTTCTTGACATCTGTCATTGCGCCCCGTATAATGTAACAGGCGTAGCTACCGATTCTTTGTCCGATAGCTGCACAAACAGGGAGGGTGCCAGCAAATGTCTGAAGACGAACTGAACACCGAAGGCGAAGAGCAGTCGGAAAGTCAGGAACCCGCGGAGATCGACATTGAGATCGAAGAGGTCCCCCCGGCAGGCGGCGGCCGGGGCGTCTGGACCGTAATAGTGCTGATCATCATCCTGGCTGCGATAGCATGGTATCTTTTCTGGGCGATCGGGAAGGCCCAGGAGCGCGAAGAGTTGGAAAGAGAAGCACGGCTCGAAGCCTACAGCATACAACAGCGACAGATCGGGCGCGAACTGGATGGCGCATTCGAAATGCTCGAGGATAATAACGTCGCGGGGGCTGTTGAGGCCCTGAGCCAGGCGGCATTGCACCTGCGCGCCCTGGCCACTCGCGCGGCCGCCGATCAGGACACTGCCGAGAGCACCCAAATTGAGCTGAAGGCCAAACAGGCCGAGGATAGCGTGGCTGAGATTGCGGCGATGCAAGCCGAACTCGTCGAGCTGGCCCGCGAGCAAATGGCTGCCCTGCAGCGTTCGCTGGGGCTGAGGGTCACCGGTGACGTGCGTGAGGAGGAAGCACCTGCTGAGGAACCTTCGGAGGAGACCATCCCCGAAGCACCGCCGGAAGAGCCGGTCAGCCCAGAAGTCTCGCCGGCGCCACCCGGGGAGGAAGCTCCGCCCTCCGAGGAGGTAGCGCCGCCGCCCCAGGAGGCAGCGCCATCCCCCGAGGAGGAAGCTCCGCCGCCCGAGGAGGTAGCGCCGCCGCCACCGCCCTAACCGCTCGCCGACCTTGGCAACCGTCGCACCCTCCGGACCACGTAGCAGCGGCCAGCTAATCACTGTAGGCGGCCGCAAACAGCACGCGGAGGGCTGGTGGTCGCCGCAGTGCAGTGTCCTTATCGCTACGCGCCGGGCGAGTGAGACCACGTTGAGACGATTCAGGTTATTTGCCCTGCTAGCAGTTGACCGACCAGGTCGCTGGCGACGGATGATTGACCCACCAACCGACCAAGGGTTGGCGGAGAGGCTGTACTGTGGCTGCTTCTAAGCGTAAGATCACAAAGCTGGTATCGGAACTGGCCGAGGCGAGAAGCGCCGAGAGTCGCCAGCAGATTACTACCGAGTTGGCGGGAATCGGTTCGCCGGCGGTAGAGCCGCTGACCAAGCTGCTGGAGGATAACGACTATAAGGTGCGTATGGCGGCGGCGGCGGCACTGGGCGCGATCGCGGGGGCGGCGGTGGTCGAGCCGCTGATTTGCAGCCTGGGTGATACCAGCAAGAACGTACAGCAGGTGGCCGCCGAGTCGCTGACAAAAGTGGGCGAGCCGGCCATATCAGCGCTGCTAGATGCGCTCACCGGCAAAGATCAACTGGCTCGCAAATGGGCGGCTGAGGCGCTGGGTAGCATCGGCGATATCTCGGTGGCCCAGCAGCTCATCGCTCGACTCAATGACCCTAATGTTGACGTCCAGCGGGCGGTGGTCACTGCACTGGGCGATCTGAAGTCCAAGCGGGCCATCGAGCCGCTTATCGAGGTGCTGGCATCCGATAACATCGAGCTGGCCCGAGCAGCTACTGAGGCCCTCGGGCAGATCCGCAGCCGCGTAGCCATCGTCCCGCTGCTGACCGCCCTCAAATCGGCCAGTGACGACGTGCGGCGAGCGGCAGCCGCATCGCTATCCCACACTGGTTCCCCAGCAGTCCCGGTACTGCTCAAGGAGATGGATCACGCCGATCGTCAACTACGCCTGTACGTGGTGGAAGTTCTGGCCAATAGCGGCGACGCGCGGGCGCGCACCGCCCTGACCAACGCTTTGGATGACCCAGATGAGCGGGTCCTCACTGCTGCTGCAGTTGCCCTGGGCAAACTGGGCAAGGAATCGTCGGTAAAGCACCTGGCCACGCTGGTTAAATCGGAGTATTCTTCGGTGCGCTCCGCCGCTGCCCAGGGACTGGGGTACATCGGAACTGCGAATGCGGTCGCGCCGCTGGTTAAGCTGCTGCGCGACAAAGACTGGGTCACTCGGATGGCGGCAGCCAAGGCCCTCGGGTATGTGGCCAGCCGCACTGCCGTTGGCCCGTTGATTAAGGCGCTCAAGGACCCGGAGTGGAGCGTGCGCCTGCACAGTGCCACTTCGCTGGGCAAAACCGGCCAGAAGAAATATGCCACCGAGGCCTTGACAGAGCTCCTGGAAGACCCTCAGGACCTCGTGCGGCGCGCCGCAGCCCTGGCCCTGGCGAAGCTAGGTGCCCAACAGGCTGCTGAGGCCTTGCAGGAGTTCACCAGCACCCGACAGGAAGACGAAGCAGCCGCGGAGGTTGCCGAGGCGCTCGTGCTGCTGGGCAAAGAGAACAAGTCATAATCTAGCGGCAATCAAAACTGACAGCAAGTTACTAGCATGGGACGTCCGTGTGGCCAATCACTCGAGACCCCCTGGCTGGCAGCCAGGGATCGGGGTGTGCCGTAGCACTTAATTGGCCGTAGGGACGTCTGACATTGCAGGGGCGAGAGGAATTGGTATATAATAAGATCAGGGTTGGTGGCTGGAACTGACGGGGAATCGCTGCCAGTGCTGTGCCATCCCGGATGGAGTCAGGTGTGGACGGATGTCTTCGGCAATTGACCCATTGAAAATATCAGACGAAGCGACTCTGGCCGTGATCGCCCACGACGAGCATATCACGGTCGAGCAACTTACTGGCAGTGTGCAGACGGGTGAAATCGTTGTTTTTGGCCAAGTGCACGGGCCGGTGCGGCCGTTGGGCATCGGGGCTGGGCTGAGCACCAAGATCAACGCCAACCTGGGCACCTCACCCGATTTTCCCGAAGTGCATGACGAGTTACGCAAGCTGGACGCAGCCGTCGCCGTAGGCGCCGATACAGCAATGGACCTGAGCACCGGCGGCGATTTGGATGCAGTTCGTCGCGCCATTCGTGATCGCTGCCCGGTAGCGCTGGGCACCGTGCCTATATACCAGGCGGCCATCGAGGCCCAGGAGCGGTTCGACAGCATAAGCAAGATGACTGCCGACCAGATCTTCGAGGTGATTGAACGCCAGGCACAAGACGGGGTTGACTTCATGACCCTGCACTGTGCCGTAACCGACTGGAGTATTGCTGCGCTCGACAGTAGCCCTCGGGTAGGGGGACTCGTCAGTCGTGGGGGGAGCATGCTCGCCAGTTGGATGCAGGCTAACCAGGCGGAAAACCCCCTGTACGAGCAATATGATCGCCTCCTGGATATTCTGGCCAAGTACCGAGTCGCCGCCAGTTTGGGCGACGGGCTACGGCCCGGCGCAACAGCGGATGCTTCCGACCCGGGCCAAATCGCCGAAATGCGCGTCCAGGGCGAACTAGTAGTGGCGGCCCGGGAGGCCGGTGTACAGGTCTTCGTCGAAGGGCCCGGGCACATGCCGATTGACCAGATCGTGGGCATTGTCAGCTTGCACAAGCAGCTCTGCGCCAATGCGCCCCTGTACGTGCTGGGGCCACTGGTAACCGATGTTGCCCCCGGCTACGACCACATCACCGCCGCTATCGGCGGCACGCTCTGTGCCGCGGCAGGCGCCGACTACCTGTGCTACGTCACGCCCGCCGAGCATATCGGGCTGCCCGACGAGCAAGATGTCGTCGAGGGCGTGATAGCCGCGCGCATCGCTGCTCACGCTGCTGATCTCGCCAAGCGGGTACCGGGCGCTGCCGACTGGGACGACGAGATGTCCGACGCGCGCCGGCACCTGGACTGGGAGCGTATGACCGAACTTGCCCTCGACCCGGGCACGGTCATCAAGCGCCGCGGCGAGCGCGCGACGCGTGAGCCCAAGGCGTGCTCGATGTGCAGCAAGTTTTGCTCGATAAAGCTCGACCTGGCGCGGGAGGCAGCCGCAGTCACCGAGGAATGAACAGAGCCTGGTGCTCCGAGTGAACAGGGCCAGGGCAATTGTCTCGAAAGCAAGGAGCGTCTAAGAGCTTATGTCCATAATGGGCCTGCGGAAAATATTCAGCAAGTCTGTCGGGATACGCATCGGCAAGTATAGACTGCGCCTGGGCAGCCTTATGGTCATTCTTCTCCTGGGCCTTTCGGCTTTGTTCGTATTTGCTCTAATACCAGGAGGCCCCGGTGGGAGCAGCCAGCAGGGCCGTCGGGGGCAAGCTGCGCGCCGTGTTACCCCGGTAGTGGCCCAGGCCGGCGGGTATAAGATCGAGCGCCAGGACTTCGAGATGCGCTTTATGCGCATGGTGGAGCGCCAGTCCGGAGGCATACCCATCAGCCGACAAGCCTTTGCCAAGCACCAGTTGATGGAAAGTATGATCGAGCACCACCTGCTCCTCAAAGCGGTAAATGCCGAGAAGCTAAAGGTGTCGCGCCAGGCCCTCAACGCCCGCATCGAAGAAATGGTCGAGGACTCGATACAGCGCAACTTCCCCGATCAGAAGCAACTGGTGAAGTACCTGCAGAAGAAAGGGCTTTCTTACGATCAGTACCGCAACCAGCTTCGCGAGGCCCTGGCGGCCAACCGTGATGCCATGCGGGAAGACCTGCTGCTGGAAAAACTCGAAGAGAAAGTCAAAGGGCAGGTCGAAGTCACCGACGAGACGGTCAAGCAGCAATACGAAGAGGTCAAGGCACGCCACATCCTCATCCGGCCTGACAAGCTCGCCCAGGGCGCAACCGACGAAGCCGACCAGGCCGAGGGCCCGGACGCCGACAGCTCGGCACCGGAGCTTTCCGAGGAACAAGCTGAGGAGCAGGCCTGGCACCAGGCGGAAGAGTTACTGGTCAAGATTGAAGCAGGGGCGGATTTTGCCCAGCTTGCTCAAGAGCATTCCGATGATACCGCCAGTGCCGCCAAAGGGGGCGACCTGGGGTGGTTCAGTCGCCGAGCGATGGTCAAGCAGTTCTCCGATGCCGCCTTTGCCCTTGAGCCGGGACAGGTCAGCGGCGTAGTAAAATCGCCCTTCGGAGTTCATATCATTAAGGTGGAAGACAAGCGCGTAAACCTCCCCGAGGACTTCGAGGAGAACAAACAACGCTACCTTGATCAGCAGAAAGCCGTCCAGGCGTTTCAAGCCTGGAACCAATACAAGCAGGACCTCAAACAGCAGGCTGATATCCAGATCCACGACCCCGAGCTCCAGGCGCTTGGCCTGATTACCCAGGGCCGGCAGGACGAGGCTATCCCGCTGCTGATGCAGGCGGCGGAAAATGACCCCTACAACCTGACCGCGCGCTATGCCCTGGCCGAGACCTACCAGCAAAAAGGTAACAAGCAGCAGGCTGTTGAGCGCTACCGCCAGGTAGTCGAGCTTGCCCCCGGCCCCGCCTCGTCCGAGGTGCACCTGGAACTGGGCAAACTGCTGCGGGACCAGGCCAAAAAGGAAGAAGCCCTGCAGGAATTCAAGAGCGCGTCAGACTGGGCCGCGGCCCTTCAGTACGGGAACAACCGTATTCACGCCGAGCTTAAGAGCATATATCAACAGATGGGCCACACTGAGGGCGTCGCGCAGGAGCAGGCGTGGCTGGACGAGTTCGACGAGGCCCAGACAGAATCTATGGGCGGCGCAATGACTCTCAACTAGCGCCGGGGCACCGGGCTATGACCAGGCTCGAGCCAGAGACAAAGCCAACGGGTGTCCTCTATGTAGTGGCCACTCCCCTGGGCAACCTCCAGGATACCACCCACCGCGCGCTCGACGTGCTCGGGCGCGTGGACATGGCCGTGGCCGAAGATACCCGCCGCACCCGTAAGCTCCTCGCCCATTTTGGCATCGCCGCTCCCCTCGAAAGCTACCACGGAGATAGCAGTCCCGAGAAGGCCAGTCGCCTGGTCGAGCAACTCAAAGCCGGCGCTCAGATAGCGCTGTTGTCGGACTCGGGGACGCCGGCCGTCTCCGATCCGGGGGCAGACCTGGTTCGCCTGGCGCTGGACAGTGGAATCAAGGTGGTGCCGATTCCCGGACCCAGTGCGGTGACTGCGGCGTTCTCGGTGGCGGGGATTTCGGCTGGCGGCTTCGTCTTCGCCGGTTACCCCCCGCGCAAGGCCGGTGAGAAGCAGCAGTTTCTCCAGCAAATGGCCGACGAACTGCGTCCCACGATCCTCTATGAAGCGCCCCACCGGGTAGTGACCACATTACAGACGTTGGCTGAAATCTGCCCCGAGCGCCGGCTACTGGTGGCCCGGGAGCTGACCAAACTGCACGAAGAACTCCGAGACGGCAGCGTGGCCGAGATGGCCGAGTACTTCTCACAGCAGGAGCCGCGCGGGGAGTTCACGCTGGTGCTCAGCCCGGCACAAGTGCAGGATTCACGGCCAGAGGTATCTCAGGAGGCCTTGCGTGAGGCAATCGAGGCAATGCTGGCGGCGGGAATGAGTCGCCGGGACGTGGCGCACGTGGTTGAGTTGCTGACCGGTCTGAGCCGCAACCAGGCTTACGCGTTGACTGAGCGCAGCAGCGGGCAGCAGTAGATCACAGCCCGCCGTTGCGGCCCAGGCCCGAGACCAGTACTATCCCCACTACTATGCAGACTACGCCCAGCAGCTTTGCCCCGGTCATCTTCTCGCCCAGCAGCAGTATCGCCAGCGCCACGGTGACCAGCGGGTAGGTGGCAGTCACCGGCACTACCTGGGAGACCGGAGCAACCTTGAGCGCCCGGTAATACATGAACTGCCCGAAGACCTGGGACAGCAGCGACCCCGCGACCACCCACGCTACCGGCGCCAAGCTGGCAGTGGCAATCTCCCCAAAAAGCCCGGCCGCTCCGCCCCAGATGGCAATAACTGTGGCAGCGATCAGACTGCGCAGCAGCAGCAAGCCCTGAGGGGAGAGGTCCCGTACGGCCAGCTTGTCACAGATGGTGCCACCGCCCCAGCTCACTACGGTCGCTAACGCGGAAAACAGCGCAGTGGGGTTCACTTGGGAAGTACCTCCGAATCGAATGGAGACGTTTGAGCCGGCGGACTTCAGTAATTTCCGTGTTCGCGCAGCAGCTCCAGCGCGTAACAGTAGGTCTCGAAGCGCACATCCGGCGGGATGGAGTGGTCCGAATGGAATATGTACGGGATGCGCATCTTCGTCAGCGCCTCGATCTTACCCACCACTTCCTCCCGCACCTTGTCCCGGTCGTTAGTATTGAGCACGGTCACATCAATATTACCCATATACGAAATCTGGTCCCCGTACTGGCGCGCAAATTCGAGCACATCATTGCCGGCCTTGGCCTCCATCGCCTGCAGACAGTCAAAGCCCGCCTCGATGATGATGGGCACGGCCTGGCGCACGTCACCACAGGTATGTAGAATAACAGGGAGACCGTAGTCCTTGAAGAAACCGACCAGCTCCGTATAGTAGGGCAGAAACAGCTTCCGCATTGTCTGGGGCGAGCACCATAGCCCGTTGGTGTACCCCACGTCCTCATAAATGAACATGCCGTCGGGCAGCCCGGCTTCCTCGAATAGCGCTGTGTAATGGGTCTTGAAGAATTCCAGGTAAACACTATTGAAGTCGTGAATCCACTCGGTCTCGATAAGCAGCGCCGGTAGCCAAACCAGGTCGCCGAGCGTGGCACGCAGCAGCTCTACGAAGAGCATGTTTCCGTAGAAGGCAAACTTGCCCTTCTCGCGGGCAACCGCCAGGCCTTCGCGAGTCTTGGCGGCGTCATAGCGGCTTCGGTCCAGCTCCAGGAGCGGCTCGCGGAACTCAGCCCACGTCTCCGGACTGGTAACGGTGAAGCCGATATGCTGCGGCGTGCCCGACTTGTTCTTCCACTTCTTCAGAATCGCACCGCGTCCATCCCTGGTGACTTGCCACTCGTCGGTTTCCTCAACCACTTCGCTAACCTCGGGGAACGGCACAGTGCTCAGCCAGCCCCCGGCTCCCTGGAGGTCGAGATCGAAATAGTCTCCGGGCGCCTCGCCCTCGGGATAGCCTTCGTTGACCCAGTAGTCGCGGATGGTCTCCCCCCAGAAGTGTTCAAACAGCCCCATCCGGTCGGGAATCTGCTTATTAAGCAGCATGGTTATTCGTTCGCGCGAATTCACAATATCCACTCCCAGTAAGATGTAGTTAGCGCGGCAGAAGACTGCCCAGAGATGTTGCTACTACAACTGGTGTGCTATCTCGCGCACTGCCGGCCACAATTGCTTGTACAGCTCGAAATAGTGCGCGTAGCTTTCGTGCCCCTGGGCATCGGGCTGGTAGACAGTCCCCTCCCGCACGAGTTGCTCGACCGCCTCCGCGACCGAGCTGTACACTCCCGCCGCTACGCCGCCCAGAATCGCACCCGCCTGGCAGCCACTCTCAGTGACGTTGATGGTCACCACCTCACACCCGGTGACATCCGCCTTGAGCTGGAGCCAGTAGGGGCTCTTGGAGCCGCCGCCGGTAGCCCGCAGACGAGTGACCTCTACCCCCGCTCCGGCCAGCGATTCCAGATTCATCCGCAGTTCCAGGCAGAGGCCCTCGATCAGGCCCTTGATGAAAGTCTTGCGGTCGGTGCCCAGGGTCAGTCCCAGCATCGCCCCTTTGGCCTGGGCGTCCATATATGGCGTGCCCGAACCGACAAAGTAGGGCACTAGCAGTAGTCCGGTAGGCCCGTCGGGCAAGCCTTCCAGGATTATCTCGTAAACGTCGCGGCCCTGGTCCTCGGCCCGGCGGCGGTCGGCTTCGGCGAAGTTATCCCGAAACCAGCGCAGCAGACTGCCGCTGGAATAGTTGAACGCGAGCGTGGCGTACATATCGCCGACCACGTGCGGATAGCAGCAGTAGCCGTGCCGGAGCATCACCTCGCTGAGCACCGGCTCGTCAAAAGCGACAGTCACGCACTCGACAGTGCCCATGCCGTCCACCGCCAGGCCCTCAGCGATGATTCCTGCGCCCAGCGCGTTCATCGGCTGGTCGTGGCCGCCCGCCACGATCAGGCAATCGGTGGTCAAACCGAGCTGCTCCGCCGCCCGAGAAGGCAGATGCCCCACCACTTCCCCGGGCCGGATAGGCTCGGCCAGAAGCGCCGGCGTGATGCCTGCCGCCTGAAGCATCGCCTCCGACCAGTCGCGCCCTACCACATCAAAGGCCATCGTCCGCCCCGCCAGGCTCCAGTCCAGCCGCGGCGGCAAGCCCAGCTTGAAGCAGATCACATCAGGCCACAGCAAGTACTTGTAGGCATTAGCGTGGACTTCAGGTTCGTTATCGCGCAGCCACATCAACTTGGGCAAGGTGAAACTGGGATGAATGGGCATGCCGGTTATCTCAAAGATTCGGCGCTCGCCGACGGTTCCAGCCAGCTCCTCGACCTGCTCCTGGGCGCGGCCATCGTACGAGAGGATACTGCCGTAGAGGAAGTTGGCGTGCTCGTCAACCGGTACGAAGGCCTCTCCCTGCGCGGATATGGACAGCGCCTCGACCGGGTCTCCCCCACTGCGCGCGGCAACTTGCGAGACCACCGCGACAAACGCCTCCCAGACCTGCCCGGGGTCGAGCTCAAACCACCCCGGGGCCGGATGCTGCTCCGGATACTCCCGATAGGCCTGGGCGATGCTCTCCCCGTCCTCACTAAACAGCACGACTTTGGTGCCCGTGCTACCGATATCAATACCCATAAGACTCATAGTTATCACCCGTTAAGTCGTGGTGACCGTAAGTCCCTCTCGGTGTATGGTGTAAGGCAGGTGTTCGGCCCCGTTTGCCTCCAGGGCAGCGATTACTGCCTGCGTCGCGCCCGGCGCAGCCAGCGTGATCATACAGCCACCGCCGCCCGCCCCGCAGATCTTGCTGGCTCGCGCGCCCGCCTCCCGCGCCGCCGCCATCAAGCGCTCAATCTGGGGAGTACTGACACCCTCAGCCAGCCGTCGGCGATTCTGCCACTCCTGGTCCAGCAGTTCGGCGAAGCGGTCCAGGTCCTCCGCCTGGCAGGCCTCGCGCATCGCCAGCGCCGTCTGCTTGATCATCTTCATATTCTGCACCGTCGTGCCCTGATTCTCGATATACATCTTCATCATATTCCAGTTGCTCGTGGCGGAGAAGTGCGTCTCGCCGGTGAAGGTGAGTATGAGCAGCTCTTCGAGGTCGCCCATAAACTGCTCCGAGACCTCCAGCCGCTCAACCTCGTCGCCCTCCACCTCGAACCAGATGGCGTTAATGCCACCGTAGAGGGCGGCATAGTAGTCCTGGCGACCGGTGGGGACACGGATGTTCTGGGCCTCCAGACAGGAACCGTATTGCACAATCTGCTCGTCGGTGAGGGCGGTGGCCTGGTTGAGCTCGCGCAGAGCGCCGCTCAGAGCGATGAGCAGCGATGAGGAAGCGCCCAGGCCACTGCCGTGGGGGGCGTCGTTGCGACTGTATACGTCCAGGCCCGTCGCGGGCCGATAAAAGCGGATGATGCGGGCCATCAGGTCGAGTGGACCGCCTAACTCCAGCTCATCCACGGTAGCAGCCGACTGCTCGGCACCGGTGTCCTGCGAGCGCAGGTGGATTTCGTCATCGGCCCGGGGAATCAGCCGCAGGTGGCTGCCGATGGATATACCCATATTCACAGTAATGCCGCCGTCTTCAAACAGGTAAAGCGGATACAGGTCCAGGGTGCCTCCCGCCAGGTCAATACGGGAGGGGGCGAAGGCCTGAATTTCCACGGGATAGCGCTCCTTGACGATGGCGGGATACCGGATGGTCACCCCCGACTTTAGCCTGAAACCAGGGGCCTGTCAAGACGCACCAACGCTCGCGCCGCGGGCTGGTTGGCCTCCGCGGCAGATTTGACAGTAGCCCAGAGGGAGAGTATAATCGTTACCGGTTTTACTGTAGGGCTGGACGCAATACTTGCTGACATCCGGGCTGTCTGAGTTGGCATACGGCCGGCTGGTATGGACCCGCGATCAGACGGGCCTTGTCTGGACTGAAAGGGGATGCACGAGAGATGGAGATGGATATCAAGTTTATCCTGAAGAGCTTGCCGCACCGCTATCCTTTTCTGCTGGTGGACCGGATCCTGGAGATGGAGCCGGGCAAGCGGGCCGTGGGCATAAAGAATGTCACCGCTAACGAGCCTCAGTTCACCGGCCACTGGCCCGGGAACCCGGTAATGCCCGGCGTTCTGATTGTGGAGGCGATGGCCCAAACCGCCGGCGTCGCACTGTTATCGCGCCACGGCACCGAAAACAACCAGGCGTTCTTCGGCGGACTTGACAACATGCGTTTCCGGCGGTTGGTAATTCCGGGCGATCAATTGGTCATCGAAGCGGAGATCGTCAGAAAAAAGGGAGCGATACACAAGGTCCACATCGTGGCCAGAGTCGAGGGTCAAGTGGCGTGCGAGGGCGACTTCAGTTTTGCTCTAATTGACGACTCATATAAAGATTTTTTTCCGGTCACAAATGAGGAAAAACTAATAAGCCTTTACAGGCACAGTTACTCCCGAGAATTTGGCATTGTGCTTGACGAAGAAACAGGCGAAGAAACGGAAGAAGATGTTTTTATATACGAAGAAAAAGAGGGCAGAAGTATCTCTGAAACAATATCTTATTTGGTTAGAGCATTCCAAGCCCTTAAAGCGAAATCGGATTTACAAGCTATTGAAATAGCGGGATCAAAAGTAAGAATAGAGGAATTGGAGAAATAGAGGATAAACAACATGGATAATAATAAAATAGA
>CAYNMY010000002.1:0-17154 GCA_964398275.1 uncultured Armatimonadia bacterium
CATGCTATTGCTGCCCGCAGACTCCGCTCGCTGACAGCACCTCGTCGCGCAGCTCATCCAGCAGGCCAAGGTCGTAGGCAAGGTCCAGCACCGTGTAGCGGTCGCGGAAGCGCCGGGCAAAGGTGTAGGCGTTTAGCAGGTCTGCTTCCTGGAGGCCCAGTTCGGCCCCGGTCAGCGGCACGGCTGCCTCCCGGAATATCCGCTTCAGCTCCCCGGATGACGTAAACAGCGGCTCCAGTTGATGCCAGAGCTTGTGCGGATCGGCTGTGACCAGCGCCAACTGACAGCGCAGCTCCTCGCCCTCGGCGTGCTTGGCCACGGCAAACCGGGCTACTTCTTCGGCGGGTTCGGCCCCGATCAGCGGCGCGTAGTGCTCGCGAGTTTCGTGGGCAAAGTCCAGGGCGGGCACGCGGCGCGCCACTACCTCGTCCAGGTCAACCTCCGGTATGCGCGGCCAGAGCTGTTCATACAGCGTCGCGCAGATCAAGTCGCCGAGTGCGACCTGCAGCCCGTGGAGGTTGCGCTCGCGACGACAGGCCGGTGCGGTCATATCCCAGTAGTGCGACATCAGATGGCCGCCGCCGGAGCCAGGCGCGGACGTGCCGGCCATCTTCATCCCGACTCCCGCCAGGATCAGCCCGCCGGTCAGGACCGCCACCGCCTGCGGCTGGCCCTGCTTGATGTCTGCGGTCACCGCCCGGCAGTGTCGGTCGGCCTGGTCCACCAGCGTGGCAATGTAGGAACAAAAATAGTCACCCTTCAGCAGCGCAGATAGCTTCCAGTCGGTGCTGCTCAGCGAGCGGGAGATCAGGTCGCCTACGCCGGCGGCCCGCATTGGTTCCGGTGCGGCGGCCAGCACGTCCAGATCCGCGACGACCGCGACCGGTGGTGCGGCATCAATGGTATCCTTGATCGCGCCGGTCAATAGCGCGACGATGCCCGAGGTGTAGCCGGTCATCGAGGGGGCGGTGGCGACGGCCACGTAGGGGATGGCGAGCCGGGTGGCGGCCAGCTTGCAGGTATCGTTGATCGTCCCGCTGCCGACGGCGACCAGGTAGTCTGCACCGGCTGCTCGCTCCTGCACCAACTCGACCGGCGCATCAGTGGCCTCCACATCGCTTTGCCCCGGCGCCGGCGCGACGATGAGTGTCTCCAGGTCGCGCCCTGCTCCCCGGATGGCGCGGGTGGTCAGCTCTCCGGCGGCCTGGTAGGTATTATCGTCGGCCACGAGCAGCCCTGCGCCGGCCAGCTCCTGCGCTGCCAGCACCTCCGGGAGCTGCTCCAGGACGCCTGTGCCCATCAGGACCTGCCGCGTGGAGGTCTCATGCACCCGTCCGCACGGACACTCCCGCCGGGCCCCCAGCAGTTCGTTGATGCTGTCTACCAGTTGCCGGTAACTGTCGGTGGCCATGAGTCATTCTCCTGCTCAACGGGCTGCCGTAGTCTGGGATCAAACAAAGCTGACCCGACCGGGGATTGCTGTGCCGTCAGGCTCTAACCGCAGTCGCCCAAACTGTACCGCCTGGGCCGCCTGCGCTTCCGGCGGGGCCAGGATCGTCAAACGCTCATTGCGGTAATCAATGCCATACAGCAGGCCCAGAGCCACCCCGAGGCGCTGTCCATCCAGCAACCCCAGCAGAAGTCCCCGCAGCTCGTCGGGATCATGCTCGCGTACTTTGCGTTCATCAGGCAGGTTGATTACCGCCTTGTCGGCCCAGTTTATTTGCTGCATCTCGCTGCCGCGCAGCCACTCGGCGAACAGCGCTTCCCGCCACCGGCCGCGCTGGTCGCGCGACTTTTCCCCGCAACATTCGGCGGGCGGGATGTGAAGTGCTTTGATGCCTTCATCGGTGGCGAAGGGCCGGGTCAGGTGGGCCAGGCGAGCTGTTTCCCCCAGCGCGACTACCAGCACAGGGGCCAGCAATTCGATCTTGGCCTTCTTGAGCGAGATGGCTCCCGGGCCGTCCACATAGCCGCTGGTATCCACGACGACAGAATCGGCCCCGGCTGCTTCAGCGCGCTGTACCAAACGAATGGTGCCCGCGATGCAGTCGGCCGGGTGGGGGGCCGGCGTCACCTCGCCCACAAAGCAAAACTCCCCGGAGTCGGCATCAGCGAAGCGCCAGCCCACCGCCGCCGGTGGGCCAATGCGCGACTGGCCGACATCAGCGTCCACCACTGCCGTCCGGCTATCTTCCGAGAGCTGTTGGGCCAGCCACCAGCACAGCGTGGACTTGCCGGTGTCAGTGGCCCCGAGGATGATCACCCGTTGCCATCCGGCGCGGACCTCGCGGAGGAGGTCCTCCCACTGCGCGGGGACCTCCAGGTCTTTGGGGAGTTGAGCGCGGCGCCATTTATTGTCCGGGGATGGGTCGGTGGACATCGGTTACCGTCGAGCGCAAACTGGAGATCGATTAGTGTGTGGCGAATATATCGCGCAGGGCCCGGGCGTTCTGGGGATAGAAGTCCTCACGCGCCGCTGAGCTATCTACCTAATCCTCGCCTCGCCCTTCACCGCTCTGGGGACGAGCGTACTCCTTGAAGGCCTCGGCCAGTTCCTTGAGCCGGTCCTGGACGGCCTGGTGGACAGTACCCTTGGGGTAGTTGCCCTGCGCGTCGGCCTGCCCCGCCGGCCTCCCGGTCAGAATTCCCAGGGCCTCATCAACAGTCTCGACCGCCCAGACGTGGAATTTGTCCTGTTCGACGGCCTCCACGACCTCCTCGCGCAGCATCAAGTGGCGCACGTTGCTGGCCGGGATCGCCACGCCCTGGTTGCCGGTGAGGCCCTTGATCTTGCAGGTGTAGAAAAAGCCCTCAATCTTGCGGGTGACCCCGCCAATCGGCTGGATCATGCCGTGCTGGTTGATCGAGCCGGTGATGGCGATATCCTGGCGCAGAGCAATGCCGCTGAGGCTGGAAAGTAGCGCGACCAGCTCGGCACAGGAAGCGCTGTCGCCCTCGACCTGGGAGTAGCTCTGCTCGAAGCTGATGCTGGCCGCACAGCTCAGCGGCTGCTCGGTGGCATACTTCTGGCCCAGATAGCCGCTGAGGATGAGTACGCCCTTATTGTGGATGGGTCCGGAGAGCTTGGCCTCGCGCTCGATATTGACCACACCATTGCTGCCCATGAAGCTGCGGGCGGTGATCCGGTTGGGCATGCCAATCATGTAGTCGCCGAACTGCATCACCTGCAGGGCGTTTATCTGGCCGACGGCAGCGCCGTCGGTGTCAATCATCAAGGTGCCCTGCTGGATCATCTCCAGCAGCCGTTCTTCGATGCGGTTCGACCGCCAGATTTGCTGCTCGATGGCGTAGTCAACGTCCTCGGGCTGGACCACCTCCCGATGGCCGTTGCGGGTGGCCCAGTAACTGGCTTCGCGCACGAGGTCAACTACCGGCCCGAATCGGGCGGTGAGCTTCTCCTGGTCGGCGGCGGTGCGCACCCCATACTCAACCACCTTGGCCACGGCTGCGGCGGCGAAGGCGGGCAGCTCCTCCTCCTGGCACTTGGCGGCGATGAACCGGGCGTACTCCCGGATGGTTTCCTCGCTGCGGTCAATAGTGACGTTGAAGTCGGCCTTGACCTTGAAGAGCTTGCTGAACTCATCGTCATAAATGTGGAGCAGGTAGTAGATCAGCGGGGTGCCGATCAAGACCACCTTGACGTTCAGGGGTATCGGCTGGGGCTCGAGGCTGACCGTGGAGATGAGCCGGAGCTGGTCCTGGATTGACTCAACGCGCACCTGTCCGTTCTTCAGGCATCGTTTCAACGCTTCCCAGGCATAAGGCCGGCGCAGCACCGCCTCCGCCTCCAGCAGCAGATACCCGCCGTTGGCCTTGTGCAGCGCCCCGGGCTTGATCATCGTGAAATCGGTGACGAGCGCACCCATCCGCGTTTGGTACTCGATCTCGCCCGTCAGGTTGTCAATGGTCGGATTCATCTCGAAGACCACCGGTGCGCCCCCGTCATCATCGCGGCCGACCAGGGCATTAATCCGGTAGCGGTCATAAGGAACGTGCTCGCCGCTCAGAAGTGCGTCGGGTATGGGGAACGGAGGTGTGTGCTCCTCACCATCCCGGAAGCGGGCGACATTCTCCACCAGGTCCTGCTTCATCTGCTCGAGGTGTTCGATTACCGCATCGTACTCCCGGTATTCTTCGATCAGCTCGTCAATCAAGTGGCCGGTGGCGAATTGAATCGTCTGGCGGTCCAGCTCCCGCAGGGCCTTGCGCGCCTCCTTCTCCCGACGGCGCAAATCCTGCATGAGATCAACCAGTCTGTCCTGGAGCTGTTCGCGCTTCTCGTCCAGGGCCTGGCGCGCTTCGTCCTCAAGCGCGTCGTAATCTTGGGGACTCATCACCTCGCCGTCGCGGGCCGGCGCAACGACCAGCCCGCCCGGGCTGCGGCCGATGGTGAGGCCGGCTTGCTCCGCCTCCTGCTCAAACTCCCGCATCTCCCGGTGGCGTTCCTCCCGGAATTCCTTCAGCAGTTCGTCACGCTCGTCCTGGTATTCCTCGCTTTCAAAGGCGTTCTCAATCGCCTGGGTGACGTCCTCGATTAGTTCATCAACCTTGTTCGCCAGCCGGCGACCGTCCCCGGCGGCCAGCTCAATGGCGACCGGCGCGCGGGGGTCACTGAAGTTGTAGGCGTAGCACCAATCGCTGGGCGTGGGTTGCTCGGCAGCAATGGCCGCAAGGGCCTGACGAGTCATCGTCGAGCGCCCTGCCGCCACCGGCCCCAGCACGAAGATGTTATAGCCGTGACTGGGAACGTTCGCGCCAAAATCAACTGCCGCCATCGCCCGCTGCTGGCCGATAGGCTCGGCCATCGGCTCGAGCTCCGCGGTCGTCTCGAAATCCAGTGTCGCGGGGTCGCAGGTCCAGCGTAACCGCTCTGCGGGAACTTCGAATTTGCTATAATCTAACACTTGGTACTCCTGTTATGGCTATATGAGGCGCGGATGATAGTACGGGCATATATTGCCCGCCGCTGGTCGAAGCACCTTCCTGGGTGAGCACATCTTTCCCAGCACCCGCCGGGAAGGGAACTCATCCTCGGGCTGAGAACCTATCGTGTGTGATGTGAATGAGCTATCCGACCGTGCCGTACGAACCGCAGCAAGGGCCGGCCTTGGTTGACCTGGTAAACTCCGCCTATGCCGAATGGCGGAGCCTGCCCCGGGCCGTGGGCGTGAAGGAAGAGCTGCCGCCGCTCACCGTGGCAGCCTGGGAGGAGATGCTTCGGGATGCCAAGCTCGATCCCGAGGGTATCTTCAGTATCTGGTCCGAGGGCCGACCGGTCAGCGTAGCCACCGTCCGCGTGCAATCCGAAGGCGGCCAGGCACGGCTGGGCTACCTTGCCACTGGCCCTGAGCACCGCCGCCGTGGCTGGGCCTCGGCCTGTCTGGCCAGTGCGCTGGGCTATGCCCGCCGGGCGGGAGCGCATACGGTCCAGCCCCAGCGCTTTGTGGACAGTCGGTGGGAATCGGCCTGTCGCTTCCTGGAAGCCAACGGATTCCTCAGGCCCGAGCCGGAGAAGAAGGACATCACGATGCTCATGGACGTTGACCAGTATGAGCCGCGCCCGGTGGCGGTGCCCGAGGGGTATGAACTGGCCAATTTCCGGGACGGTGACGAGGCGGCGTGGGTCGGCCTGCTCCGGGCCTGCTTCGAGGGCAATTTCGCCGATAGCTTTTTCGTTGACCGCTTCGCCGGCTGCCCGTACGACTTCGATCCGCAGGGCTGGTTCTTCGTCGAGCATAACGGGGAAAAGGTCGCTACGCAAGGCTTGCGCATTTGGCGCGATCCCGATGATCTTGAGCAGATAACCGGCGCGCAGGTAGACTGGGTTTGCACCCTCCCCGAGCACCGGGGCAAGGGTATCGGCACCGCACTATTGACCGCCTGTCTCAACTACGGTAAGCTGCTGCGGCCCCGGCCTCTTGTGCTCGTGACCCAGCCGTTCCGAAAGCCTGCCATCCGGCTGTACGAGAGGTTCGGCTTCCGCACGGTGCGCGAACTGCGTGTGTATACCCGTGCTCTGTAATCAACCGAATTGCCGGACCTGGATTCGTGCCGCTAAGGGGAGTTGATGATCTATGCTTATGATGGGCACACCGCTGCTTTACCCTGCCATCGCCATTCCTGCCCAGTTTCTGGTCACTGCGGATGGACACACCTTCGGCGGCGATATCCGTGTGGGTGACTTGACCGGCAACGGGCAGGCGGACTTTCTGGTCTACCGCTGCGCCCACGGCGGGATGAAGCCCTGTTTTATGGGCGCGTTCGATATGCAGGGCAACCCCCTGTGGAGCGCCGGGGCAGGCGGCGAGCAGCCGGCCCGGCCGATGTCTGTCGCCATTCACGATATTGACGGCGACGGCAACACGGAGGTCATCTGCTTCTGGCACGTTCCCGGCATCGAGGCGGACGAGACCTCCCTGGCTGATGTCGTCGTGCAAATCCGCGACGGGCGCACCGGCGAAGTCAAGCGCCAGGCCGCGCCTGTGGAGATCACCAGCCGTGCCGGCGAGGGCGCCAACTGGGTGCACCAACGTCTGCTTGTCGCCAACCTGGGCGGCAAAAGCATGCCGCAGGACTTCATAGTCAAGCTGGGCGATACCGTCGTAGCGATGGACGACTCGCTCAACGTGCTGTGGACCTACCACAGCGCGTGGACCGAATACATGAATTGCCCGGCGTACATCCCGTCGGTCGGCGACCTCAACGGCGATGGGCGGGATGAGGTAAATGGCGGGTACTTCCTGCTGGCCGCCGACGGCACGCCGATTTGGGAGGGCAATATAGGGAAGGCTATGGATTCGGTCGCCATCACTGAATGGGATAACGGCCGGATCCGCGCAATCTGCTCCGGCTGGGGCCACGTGCTCGATGCTAAGGGCAACGTGGTGCTGCGCCTGGGGCCGGAGATTGTACCTCACGGACAGGAGGTGCGTGTGGCGAACTTCCTGGACGATCTACCCGGCCCCGAGATGGTCATCCGCTGGAACGGTCACAATACCGATGTGCGAGTGGTGAGCAGTGCGACGGGCAGGCTGGTGAGTGAATTTCAGGTGAATCCCTCGCCGATCAATGTAGGCATGGAAGCAGTCTACTGGAACGGGCCGGACAACGCGGCGCTATTGCATAACGGCGGCTGGCTGTGGGATGTTCAACAGCAGACCGGTATCGAGCTGCCCGGCCTGCCACCGCCCCAGGGCAAAGCGGTGCACCGCATGGGGTGGTACCACTGCATTCCGGCGAACGTCTGCGGGGATGCGCGCGAGGAGATGGTCCTGTACGACCCATGCGCGGCGACGATCTACATCTACACTCCCGCGCCGCTCGACGAAGCCGCCTTCACCGGCTACGTCCCCGGCCCCCGGCAGTGCAATGTACGACTGATGGGCTGAGGAACAGCAGCACAACGGCAGCTCAGTGGCAGCGCAACGACGCCACGGAATCCGATAGTGGCACCGGCTAGGTTCAAAAAGCCCCCGTTTCGGTAGGACAGGCGTCTCGCCTGTCCCGAATTTGCGCCGTCCTTGGACAGGCGAGACGCCTGTCCTACCGCTATCGAGAAGAGTACAGCGTTTTGCCCCAACCTAAGGACGGTCATCCCCCGAGATTGATCGGTCGCGACAAGAATGTCGCTCCTACCAAACGCCGAAGGGGCTTCTCCGCAGATGGCCTTGGCTCATTTCTCCCCCATCACGAACGGCTCCAGCTTGGCGAGGGTTTCGGCGTCTACCTCCACCTGGGCCTCGACGTAGTCCGCTTCGTATTCCTGGCTGACCACGTATCCGCGCTGGTGGATCATATCTAGCAGTTCCAGGCGGTCGTAGGGCAGCCGGACAGTCGCTGATTTGCGGCGCTCCGCGACCAGCTCCTTGATGCACAGCTTGAGTTCATCCATGCCGTAGCCGTCGGTGGCCGAGATGCGGATGGCATTGGGCAACCGGCGCAGCCGCTGCCAGGTGGGCTCGGGGTCGGGCACCAGGTCCCACTTGTTGAGCGCGGCCACGTATGGCTTGTCCAGCGCCTGCAGTTCTCCGAGAATCTTTTCGCTGGTGAGATGCTGTTGGAGTGCCTCCGGGTTGCTTGCGTCAATGACCTCGATCAGCACGTCGGCCTGGACAGCCTCTTCCAGCGTCGAGCGAAACGACGCGATTAGATTGGGCGGCAGGTCGCGGATGAACCCGACCGTGTCGCTCGCCAGGATGCTGATGCCCTCGCCTAACTCAACCCGCCGCACCGTCGGGTCGAGCGTCTCGAAGAGCCGGTCGTGCGCCTCGACCTGCTCCGAGCCGGCCAGGGCGTTGAGCAGACTGGACTTGCCCGCGTTGGTGTAGCCGACGATGCCGACCAGTGGCAGGCCCGACTCGTGGCGGGCGGCGCGCTCGGTCTCCCGGCGTCGGCTCATTTCCTCCAGCTGGCGGCGCAGTCGGGTGATGCGCTGGCGCAGCCGGAGCCGGTCCATCTCCAGCTTGGTCTGACCGGGGCCGCGCACGCCGATGCCCAGCGCTCGGCCCCCGCCGATTTGCGACATCATTTTGCCGTGGCCGACCAGTCGCGGCAGCAGGTAGGTGACTAGCGCCAGTTCCACCTGCAGCTTGCCCTCGCGGCTGCGCGCGTGCTGGGCAAAGACATCCAGGATAAGCTCAACGCGGTCGAGGACCTTGCAATCGTCGAGCACGTCCAGGATATTGTTAATCTGCGCGGGCCTGAGAGTCGCGTTAAAGACCACTATGTCGGCCTCGTTGGCCGCCACGTTTTCTTTGATCTCCTCCAGCTTCCCTTTGCCCACGTAGGTGGCCCGGTCGGGCTTGCGGCGGGTTTGCATAACCACGTCCACGACAGAAGCTCCCGCCGCCCGCACCAGTTGGAGCAGTTCCTGCATCGCGCCGTAGCCGGCACCGGAGAAGTCCTCCAGGCCCACCACCACCGCGCGTTCCGGCTCGAGAGTTATCTCCTCACGGCCCGCAACGATCTCTTGGTTAAACGCCAAGTCTATCTACCTCCTCGGCACGCTACATATAGCCCAGATTGCGCAGCGGCGCGACGATTAGTTCTTCTTCTTTGGTGGTATACGGTGAAGCTGGTGGCATGCGGCTCGCTTCCTCTGCGGCAGCTCCCCGCTGCGCCTCAGGGAAATCTACTTCAAAACAGCGTTCTAGCGGCGCACCATCCATATAATCAGGCACCGGTTGGCCCAGCAGGCGCAGGATGGTCGCAGCGATATCCTCAATCCGCGCGCCGGTAATCTCCGTCCGGCTGCGCACACCCGGTCCGTAGATTATCGCCGTACCTTCGGGGGCATGTCCGCCGGTTATGCCCGGTACGGGTATCGCCGGTTCGACTTCGATACGCTGCCCCTCCCAATCGGCAATCAGGGGGCCCTCCAGCGTGATTTGCTGGTTCCACCAGATGCCGATGTCGGGCATGACGTCGAGATCCGGGCCGTCGTACAGCTCTTCCCGAGGGAAAACCCGGTCAGCGGCGGGCTGTCCCGTGGCCCCGTCCTCAGCCGAGGATATCAGGTCAAAGAGCTGCGCGCGCACCTGTTCGTATTCTTCGCCGGGCGCGACAATCCCCTGGGGCTGTCGGCCGCGCAGGTTCACCCACGGGGCCGTCTCCCAGTAATAAGAATACGCACGCGTCCGGGGCCAGTCAATCCGCTCGGTCAGCCGCCGGGAGAAGAACGACTCTACCGCCCTTCGGCCCAGGCGAGTCTCATACAGGCGCATCTTGAGGCCCTTGGGCAGCAGGTGATGGAGCGCCTCACCCAGCTTCTGCCGCGCCGCGTCCAACAACGCGAAGTCGCCCCCCGCCGGCCGATCTCTCCGTCGTCAGACCGGCCGCGCGCAATAGACTGGGCAGGTATGTGCGCCCGCGGTTATAGATGCCTGCCCCGGGGTCGGAAGCGATCATAATGACGGTATCGTCGCCCGCCAGCTCGCGCCACTGCCCGATGATTTCGTCCATCACCTCGTATGCCCGCAGCACCGGATTACCCCAGCGTTCGACCTGTGCGGGGGCATAATCGGGGTGATTCGGGTCGCACAGGTGCCAGAAATAGTGCTGGAGGGCGTCGGTTTCCACGAACGCGATGGCGAAAAGGTCCCAGCTCCCCTGCTCGTAAAGATACCTGCCAATCTGCGATTTCTTGCGCAGGCCGGCCAGCGCCACGTCGATTGCAGGCTTATAATGTCCGCGCAGGACGTGGTGCTTGACTTCGGCGTGGAAGGGATACCGCCCGAAGCGCCGTCGCAGCTCGTCAGCCAACTCCGGCGGCCAGGTCGCGCCCCGGTGGCGCAGCGAGGGGCATAGCCAGCCGGCAACGCCCAGGCCGTTGAGGGGGGCCATTGGATAGGTGCAGGGGATGTTCAGGCACGCCACTCGCGCTTCGGTCTGGCTCAGCATTGTGAAGACCGTGGGCACCTGAATGTCGGCAGAGGTGACCCGGGTCACGTCGTAGCTGTCGGGCAGGCGCTGGAGGAAGCTGAATATGCCGTGCTTGCCGGGATTTACTCCCGTTATCATGCTCGGCCAGGCCTGCGGGCTGGAAAACTCTGGCGTGGAGCGCAGTGGCCCGACGGCGCCGGCGGCGAGCATCTCCCGCAGATGCGGTAGGTAGCCCTGCTCGGTCCATTCCTGAACCAGGCTGAGGTTGAGTCCATCAATGCCGATCAGCAGTATTCGGGGCATATTCAGTATGCCGGTCAAGTGTGATTGTGGAAAGAGCCGCTGCTGTCCTAATGATACCGTGGGCGGGTGTCGCTGTAAAGAGAGAACTTGTGACCCACTAACACAGTAGAACAGTGAAATCATTTGACTGCTCCTGGCATCCTTGGCTATCATAGGGGGGTATTCAGCAGCGGGAATGAGGGTTCTTGGATGATGAGTAGACTGTTGCGGATATGCTTGCTGGTGGTGGCGACCGGGCTTGCGGCTGCGTTGGTGGGTTGTCCGGCGGCGCCGAACATGTCGTCAAGCGCTGCCGCGAAACCTGGGCCGGTGCCGAGCCCGGCTCCCCCGCCGCCCAGGAAGCTGCACATGGTGGCGGTCGGCGATATTATGCTGGATCGGTCGGTGGGCAAGAAGATCAACGCCAACGGCTGCGCCAGCATCGTCGAGCAGGTGGCCGAGCAGCTCCGCCAGGCCGATATCACCTGGGGTAACCTGGAGTGCCCGCTGTCTACCGTCGGGCCGCATGAGCCCAGCGGAGCGTGCATCTTCCGGGCCGACCCCAAGACCGTGAAGGTGCTGGTACTGGGCGGGTTCGACATCGTATCGCTGGCCAATAACCACACGCTCAACTCCGGCAGCGCGGCGCTGAGGCAGACCCTGGATCATCTGGAGGAGGCCGGTATCGCCTACGTGGGAGCCGCGCGCGAAAAGGAGCGTGGCTCACAGCCAACCTTCTTCGCGGTGCAGGATATGAGGATCGGCTTTTTGGCGTATACGGATTTAAGTTTCGCGCACGGAAGTTATTCCAAGGTTGACCGGGAACTGACCAAATTGCGTGCCCAGATTACGGAGGCCGCGAACAATTGCAACCTGTTAGTTGTCTCATATCACTGGGGAGAAGAATATCGGCGCAAGCCGACCAGCCGGCAAGTCCAGGTGGCTCACGCCAGCATCGAAGCCGGCGCTGACGTGGTCCTGGGCCACCATCCGCACGTTCTGGAAGGCGTCGAGATCTATCAGAAGAGACCCATCTTCTACAGTATGGGCAACTTCGTCTTTGACCAGCGCAGCGGCGAGCGGATGGAGAGTGCGATCTTCGACCTGTACTACACGCAGGGCCGGGGCTGGCGCATCGAGGTGACGCCGGTATGGATCCCCCGGTCACGGCTGGGGCCTGAATACGCCACGGATGAGCGGCAGGATCGGATCTTGAGCCGTTTCCAGCAGATGTCCGCCGATTTGGGCACCGCGGTGCAGATTCGGGATGGACGAGCCCATATCAGTTGCCCCATCGAGGAGCACAAGTCAGAGACCGTGGCCGAACCGTCCGGGGCACCAATCGAAGCGGTACACTGACCGAGAAGGAGAGTATTACTATGCCAGACAGCAGACGCTTGTGCCGCATTGTGTTACTGGTAGTAATGGGCGTGCTTATCGTCAGCGTGGTGGGGGCAGATGACAAGTCTGCCGCTAAGGTCAACGGCGAGATCATCACCGAAGCGGTCCTGCTGGACGAGCTGATGGCTCGGCACGGCTATGCCGTCCTGGAGACGATGATCGAAGCGCTGGCCATCCGCCAGCAGGCTGAGGAGAAAGGTGTTTCGGCCCCGCTCGAGGAGGTCGAGGCTCGTTACCAACGGCTCAGGGCCGACATCGTGGCCCGCAAGTCATCACGGCAGCTCACGGATGCACAGGCCTTCGCCATGTGGCTGGCCCAGCGCGATCTCAATCCCCGGACTTTCCGGCAAGAGGTTGAGTTGCAGATCTTGCTGGAAGCGATGGTGAAGGATGAAGTCAATGTGACTGAGCGGGAAGTAGCGCACTATTACGAAACTAACGCCAGGCAGCTCGAGAGGGCCGAAATGGTGAGGGTAAGCCACATTACTGTTACCACTGAGGAAGAAGCCGAGCGAATCCGCCAGCAGATCCTGGCTCGCACGATCACCTTCGAGGAGGCGGCGCGAGAGTACTCCATTGATCCCTATGGCCGGGAAAACGGTGGCCTGCTGCCGTGGATGGGGCGGGGCGAATTGCCCAACGCGGCCTGGGAGCCGGTTCGGGAGCAGGCCTTCAAGCTCAAGTTGGATGGGGAAATCAGCGCGGTGTTCCAGACTACTATGGGCTGGGACATACTGCGCCGCGAGGCTTACCAGAAAGGCGGCACCCCGCCCTTCGAGGATATTCAGGAAGAGCTGACCACACAACTCTACCGCTTCCGGCTGGCCCGCACCGCCCGCGAGATGCGGCGTGCCATAATCAAGATGGCCAAAGTCGAGCGGCTCATTGAGTTCCCGTCTGCTGGGGAAGAAACCGGGGAGACCGAGGAAGCCGCTGCCGGCAACTGACCGCGCCCGGGCACGCGGAATATTTGTCTCGCCGGCTCCAGGGAGGGGGAAGGAATCCCCAGCACAGTTGGTGAATAGGCTACAAAAGTAGTGCTGCGTGTCAACAAAATGAAGGGAGTGGGGAACCAGTGAGAGCTTACAAGGTGCTGATGGTCATTCTCGTCGTGGCTCTATTGGTCGGTATGTCAGTAGGCTGTGGCAAGAAGACGGGGCCGGATATTGGCAAGGGGACTGAGGAGGAGATCGCCGAGGTGCCGGAGGGCGAGGGCATGCCCCCAGGCGAAGCGGGGGAAGGCCCGCCGATGCCGGGAGGGGAAGAAGGCCCGCCGATGCCGATGATGGAGGAGACTGGTCCGATGGGCGGTGGCGACCTGGTTCAGGAGGCGCTGGCGGCCAAGCGGGACGGCCGACTCGAACAGGCGGTAGTGAAGTTCGAGGCCGCGCTGCTGGAAGAGCCCGACAACGAGGACGCCCACTGGGGTCTGGCCTGGACGCTCGCCGACCAGAAGAAGAATGCCGAGGCTGTCGCCGAGTTCGAGAAGGTCCTCGAACTCACCGAGGATCCGATGCGTAGGTCCGATGCCGAAGCGGCTATCGAACGCTTGCAGTAGCTGGTCTGGCCGAGCGGAGGGCGTGCCAACCTAAGGGGCCAGGTTTAGTGCCTGGCCCAACTCCTTGGGTGCAAGGCCGCTGGCTCTACTCCGCTTCGGGCACGACGACTGCGGCTTCCTGGTGGGCGATCTCCTGGTCTGCCCGGTTGCGCGCGACCACGCGGATGATGTGCACGCCCGGCGCGGCGCGGTCGGCATTCCACGTTGAGCGATACGGCGCCACGTTGCTCATAGCATTGAATCGCCCGTCCACGTAGACTTCGACCATGTAGGCGTCAACCCCCGAACCGACCAGAACGTCCAGCGTTATCCGGCCGGTTACCGCCTCCGGGCGGCTTCCCTTGACTACGATCGCTACCTGGCTTGCGCCGAGCACGGGCTGGGCCGTCAGCGCCAGCGGCACCGGAGTTTCCGGGAGTACTGGCGTCGCCTGCTCGGGAGGTTGGGCAGCGATAATAACCGGGGCCGACGGCACTAGCTGCGCCAGGAAATGCTCGGCGCTGATAAGCTTACGATAGGTCTCCAGGACCAGGCTGTTGGTGGCGACGGCATAATCATTGTGCGCCAGCCCGTCACTGGCGGCATCTACCGAGAACCAGTTGAGCAGCACGACGTTGGGAAACGCTTCGCCTATCGCCTGGTACATCTGCTGCATCTTGCGAGCGGCGAAACCACTGGCGTGCTGCCGGGAGGCGGTGCAATAGTGTGTGGCGGCGTACTCGCAGATGGCGATCGGCTTGCGCGCGCCGTAGAGGTCGCAAACATAGCGCAGGTTGTCAAGCTGGTCGTCGGGAGCCGGCTGGCTGATGTTGCCGTCGTTGTACAGGACGGCGTAGATATTGACGCCCACCCAGTCCACATACTCATCCCCCGGATAGTACAGCGGGATCGTCCGCCGAGGCGTGGCGAACGGGCACCACACCATTATCACCTTCGGGGCAGCCTGCTTTATCACACTGTAGACCAGCCGCCACTTGCGCACGTATTCATCGGGGTTGCCTGAGTAAGCCATCCATGTCCCGTTCATCTCGGAGGCGAACCGCAGCAGGATGGGCGCATCGGCCTGGGCCGCCGCCTGGGCCCAGCCGCGCAGGTAAGCGTCGTCGCGGACCTCCCCCAGCCCGTCATTCGGCTCCCAGGCGATATGCGGCAGCGCCCCGCGCTCGTGGACCTGCTTCACCCACTCGCTGGGAAACGGCTTGCCGTAACCCAGGTAGCACATATAGCTGGCGTGCTTCTTGCCGACGAGCCGCTCGAACAGCTCGATATCCCCGGCCACGATCGGGTCCTGCTCAATGTAGGCGCCGATATAGCAGCCGCCGGGCTGGGCGGCGACCGACGGCCCAGCCAACGCCAGCAGCAGGAGTACTACTAGGGCCCGTAGCACCGAATTGTGCGCGTGCTCAGAGAACCAGTCCATCAATATGCCTCATACCGACAGCTTGAAGGCTTCGACGGGGCTGTCGTGGAGCAGGAACTGGGCGATGCGTAGCGCTTCTTCTTCCGTATCATCGCCTCGGACAACGCGCTCCGCAAGGACTTCGGCGATGTTACGCCGGGCCTCGTAGAGATGTCCGTAGACCAGCTCCACGTGCCGCACGTCCCCACCGAAGCCGATAATCTTGTTAGCGGGCACCAGGTCCAGCCAATCGGCCAGAATCTGGCGCGTGCCGGCGGCCGAGATGATATGCATCCAGGCCAGGTCGGCCCAGACGTTGGGGAAGTACTTGGCCAGCACGCCGCACTCGCGGGCGTAGGGATAACCGGCGTGAAACAGGTCGAACCGTGCCCCCTTGTACTCCAGGAAGAGATTGGTGAGCAGAGTGGGATTGGTGTTGGCTACGATGTTCTGCCCGCCGGCCTGGAGGCCGGTATGGAAGATTATAGTCATATCAGTTTCCATCGCCGCCTGGACGCACTTGTGCAGTATGTAATCCTGCAGCGGCTTGGCTTCGGTCCAGGAAAGCCCTTCGCCCAGGTGGTCGAAAATGCGGTTGAACAGCGTCTCGGCCTGACCATGGGTGGTCTTCTCGAACAGGAGTGTCCGGCGGTAGGCCTGGCCGACCTTGAAGGCCACCACGCCCCTCTGCTTAGCCTGGGATATCTCGTCCTGGGCTGCTTGAGCGAGGTCGTCCAGCGTGTGGATGCTCCGATCACACTTCGCGGCCAACGCCTCGACCTGCTGCTTCGTGCGGGCTTCCTGGAATTGGGTCGTCCGCACCGTGCGCACGAAGAGGTCGGGGTCGTGGGCGGTGGGATCCAGGTCGTCGCGGTCAAGGATAGCCAGCGCGATATTGCAGCGCTCCCGGAGCACCTGCGCATACCAGCCGGGCCGGGCGTATTCCCGCAGCTTGGCCGTGGCCTCAGCCAGCGTTCCCTCCGACAGCTCCTCGCAGCCAAACAGATCGCGCAGCGACCGCATGAACATCCGCGCGTAGGAGCCGTTGCGGATCTTGAGCCAGTACGGTTCGAGCAGCCGCCAGCGCTCGGCGAGATCGGCCTGCACGTCTACGATCTGGGCCACGGATCGTGCGGGACAGCCCGCGGCGGCCAAATCGCCCACGGTGTAACTCTCCAGCAGCCGCAGCGCGTCTACCTCTTCCGCAGGCCGCTCTGCCTCGGTCCACAGATGTTCATGGGAGTCAATGACCGGAATGGTTGCGATCTGCTCTAGCAGTTCAGTTGCACACTCTCGGGTATTCATCCCTGCCTCCCTGTAGCTCTGGGATAAGGTGTCGCCTAGCTCTCCCTCTTCCCCGCGCGCCACTGCGCCGGAGTGATTTCCACCTCGGCGCCGACATGCTCTTGTCAGGACTTGAGTAGCTCCATATCAAACATCCACCTCACCGCTCGCTCCATAGACTCTTCCGGGGTGTATCGCGGATGGTATCCCAGGCGCGAGGAGATTTTGGAAATGTCCGGGCACATATGCTCAACCAAATGGAAATGAGCGCCAATATCCGGTGATATCTCTGTGATATAGGTCTGTGCTGACACATATTTGATGGGTATAGTGGTATTGTAGATCTCGCTGTAAGTCGCGACAAACCGTTCCGCCGTTAAGGCATACGCCGACCCTACGTTGAAGATTTCACCAGCAGCTTTCTCTCGGTTTTTCACCGCACAAAAGAATCCCTGGGCTACATCTTCAGCGTCACAAGGGCCGATGAGGTTCGTCCCTGGGTAGGGAAGGGTCACTTCCTCACCACGCTGATGCGCTTGATGCACTTCCAGCGAGCGCCCTCCCTTCCCCTCAAGCGGGATCTTGCCCGGACCACAGATGTTCGGCGGCATAATGGCAGTAAAAGCAAGCCCTTCGTTCTTGGATAGCTCAAGGGTTTGTAGCAGTTCACTGTAGCGTCGTCGATAGCCCTCGAATGGGCACTCAGTTTGCGTAACCTCGGGGGTTGGCACGACTTTGGGGCGCCCGAACATCCAAAGCGAGCCACAGGCCACCAGGTGAGACACCCCGGCTTCTCGGCTGGCGTTATAGACCGCGCCAATGTCAC
>CAYNMY010000003.1:0-2931 GCA_964398275.1 uncultured Armatimonadia bacterium
GATCCTGGACGGGCTCAGCTTTGAGGTCCAAGCGGGCGAAGTTTTCGGGATAATGGGGATGTCGGGGGTGGGAAAGACGACCATTCTGCGCCTGCTGATGGGGCTGGTGGCGCCCACGAGCGGGGATATCCAGGTCCAGGGCGGCTCCATCGTCGGCCTGCACGAGTGGGAACTGAATCAGGTCCGGGAGAATATGGGGATGTGCTTTCAATACGCGGCGCTGCTCGATTCGATGACCGTCGCGGAGAACGTGGCGTTCGCCCTACGGCGGCACGGTCATCTGTCCCGGCAGGAAATTGAGAGGAAAGTGGAAGAGCATCTGGAAATAGTGGGTATGGCGGGGACCGGAGAGAAGATGCCCGCGGAGCTGTCCGGCGGAATGAAAAAGCGGGTAGGCATCGCTCGCGCTCTGATAACTGAGCCGGAAATCATCCTGTACGACGAGCCCAGTGCGGGCCTCGACCCGATTATGGCGTCGGTGATAGATGACCTGATTGTGCGGCTAGGTGACGAGTTCCAGATGACCTCGGTGGTGGTTACCCACGAGGTCGAGGAGCTGTTTGGGATATCCGACCGGGTAATGATGATTTATGAGGGTAAGGTCGTGGCCTGCGATAGTCCCGCAGCACTGCGGGCGACGGATAATCCCTACGTGCGGCAGTTCGTCGAGGGTAAAGCACAAGGCCCGATTGCGGTGTAGAGTCTAGCGGTGGATGCCCCAAGGGAGTCGCCGAGCTGGCCAAAGCCGGCAAGTCCTCATTGACCGGGGGGAAGAGCGATGGCGCCGGAAGCTAAAGTTGGAGCGCTGTTCTTGGTCGCGGTACTGCTGATCACGGGCGTGGTCTTGTTCCTGGGACAGTACACGTCGGGCTGGGGACAGTATGAGCTGGTCATCCATTTCGTGGAGGTGCAGGGGCTGGCACCGGGGACGGAAGTGAGGCTGGCAGGAGTGAAGATCGGCAAGGTGGGACGCGTGGAGTTAGAGGAGCACGAGGATTATCCCGACAAGCCGGTCGCTGTCTACGCGATGATTGACACTAGTGCGAACCTCTACGATTCTGACGAGTTTATTATCCAGCAGACGGGCTTCATCGGCGATCAGCACCTCAGCGTACGACGACTGACCGCAGAGCAAGTTGTCAAGAAATATGGCCAGGATTATCAGCCCAAAGCGCTGGGGCCCGGGGAACACCACGCCGGTACGGGGCTGATCGGGCTTGCTAAGGTCACCGAGCAGACCCAACAACTGCTGGCGCAGGCCAATGAGACGCTGGGGCAGATCCAGGAAACCTTTGCCGACGCGTATACGCGGGATCAGATCCGGCAGATTCTTCTGAATGTCAACAACGCAACGGCGAAGGCGAATCTGCTTGCAGAGCGCGCATTGCACGTGGCGGCGATGCTCAGCGAGACCACCGAGGTGGGCCGGTCGCAGATTACGGTAACGCTGGATACGGTGGCGCAGGCGGCTGGGGACCTGAAGGCCACTTCCGGACAGATTCGCCGGGTGGTCCGCGCATTGGCTGAGGGGCCGCTGCCCCAGCAGATGGCGCTCAGTGCGGTTAATATGCACCGCGCCAGCGATAATATCAGGGTGACCACTGAGACGGTCCGGGAGATAGTAGCCGGTCAGGAAGGTAGGCCGGGGCTGCAGGAGATGCTGGCTAGCCTGGCGGCCGCCTCAGAGAACGTCGAGAAGACGACCGCCGCCGCCGCCGAACTGGTCGGCGACGAACAGGTCACAACGGATCTCAAGACGACGCTGGCGAATCTGCGGGCGACTTCACAGAGTCTGAGGGCAATCAGCGCCCGGGTCGAGGAATTCGTGATAGAGCAGGAAACGCTGGATAGTATTCAGACTACGCTGCGGAACGTCCAAGCGATGTCCGAAGAAGGCGTGGGGGTGGTGGCAACGGCCGGGGAGGTGCTGGATCGGGTGGATCGCACGATGGATCAGCTCGGCGAATTGGCGCAGCCCCTGCACCCGTATTACAGCGACGCCTACTGGGACCTGGAAGCGACGGAGGATGTGGGCTTGCGGGCGGACCTCAACCTGCGTTTGCAGTACGGGCAGGACCCGTTGGACTACTGGCGCTTGGGGGTCCGCGACGTCGGGGACCAGGAGACGCTTATCTTGCAGAAATCGCTTCGGCTGGGGCCGCGACTGTGGGGTCAAGCCGGGATACTGAAGTCAAAAATCGGGGCGGGCCTGAACTATCAGATGACGCCGGCGCTGCGCTGGCAAGCGGAAGCGTATGACCCGGATGATACCCACATTGACCTGCGCGGCATCTACCGGTTGACGCCGGAGTGGCATATGACGCTGGGGTTGGCCGACTCTTTCGATGAGAAGAAGCCGTTTGTCGGCCTGAGACACTCGCTGAACATACGATCAGAGCAGAAGGACTAAGGAGTAGAGATGGAAGTAATCCTGATGGACGACATCACAAACCTGGGCCATGAGGGCGAGGTCGTAAAGGTCGCCGATGGCTACGCCCGCAATTACCTGATTCCGCAGGATTTGGCTGTGGAGGCGACCGCCGGCAACCTCAAACAGCTCGAGCAGCAGCGGCGCGCTATCGAAGCGCGCGAGGCGCACAAGCGCGCGGGGGCACTGGACCTGGGTGAGCGGCTCAAGCAGCAAACCATCCTTATCCGGGCGTCGGTCGGCGAGGGCGGCCGCCTTCATGGCGAAGTCACCCCGCAGAATATTGCCGACGCAGTCGCCCAGCAGCTCGATATTGCTATCGAACGCCGTGGCATTGACATTCCAGTACCGATTCGCGAGACGGGTGACTACCTCATCACGGCCGCGCTGTATAAGGGGACCCAGGTTGAACTGCCGGTGAGAGTGGTCGGCATGGACGATGACCTGACAGAGGCGGCAGAAGAGCCTGCGGAAGAAGCCGAGGCTGGCGCTGAGGTCATCGA
>CAYNMY010000003.1:3031-16208 GCA_964398275.1 uncultured Armatimonadia bacterium
GCAGGCCGAGGACGAAGCTGACGAGCAGGCCGAGGACGAAGCTGACGAGCAGGCCGAGGACGAAGCTGACGAGCAGGCCTAGACGTGACGGCCTGTGATCCTCAGTTGAGTTGTGACTGCGCAGCCATAAACATTGTTGGGCCTAATAGTCCTGGCGGTGAGCGATTCTATGGATGATTTGCAAGCACTGGCGGACAAAGCCCCGCCCCATGATATCGAGGCCGAACAGGCCACGCTGGGAGCCATGCTCATCGAACCGGGCGCGACGGCGCGCGCCATGGCGATCGTCGAGGAAGACGACTTCTACCCCGAAGCGCATCGGATAATATTCCAGGCGATGGTTGCGGCGGCCCAACGCAGTGAGCCGGTGGACCTGGTTACCGTCAGCGCGGAACTGCGCCGCAACGGTCAGCTCGAAGCCGTGGGCGGCGGCGAGTATCTGACCGCGCTGATCGGCCGGGTGCCGACCGCGGCGCACGTCACGCGCTACGCCAGTATCGTCGCGGAGAAGTCGTTGCTGCGCAAGCTCATCCACGCCGGGGCCAATATCCAGGCGAGCGCTTACGATAATCCGGACGATGTCGGGGAGGCCCTGGACCGGGCGGAGCAGCAGATCTTCGAGGTCGCCCAGCGGCGGACGTCAACGGATTTCGTCCCGGTAGGCCCGCTGATCACCGAAACCTTCGAGAAGCTTGATAGGATCTTCCGGCAACCCGGCTATCTGACCGGTGTGGCGACCGGGCTCGGGGAGCTAGATAAACGGACTGCGGGCTTGCAGAAGGGCGACCTGGTGATTATCGCGGGGCGCCCGTCAATGGGCAAGACCTCCCTGGCAGTGGCTAACCTCGCACTCCACGCCGCCGTGCAGCACGAGATCGGCGTGGGGATATTCAGCCTGGAAATGTCCAAAGGGCAACTGGCCGAGCTACTGCTGTGCGCGCAGGCTAAGGTAAATGGCTGGGCCCTGCGCCAGGGGATGGCCCGGGAAGAAGACTGGAGCAATATCGGACACGCGCTGACCTTCCTGCCCCAGGCGCCCATTTTCGTGGACGATACCCCCGCTATTTCGATCCTGGAGCTGCGCTCCAAGGCGCGGCGGCTTAAGTCACAGTACGACATCGGGATGATAATCATTGACTACCTGCAGCTTGTTTCCGGCGGGATCGGCTATGCCAGCGAAAGTCGCCACCAGGAGGTGTCGCTGGTGGCGCGCTCGCTGAAGGCGCTGGCCCGGGAGCTGGACGTGCCGGTGGTGGTGCTCTCCCAGCTCAGCCGGCGCGTCGAACAGCGCGAGGATAAGCGGCCCATTCTGTCGGACCTGGCGGAAAGCGGCTCGATTGAAGCCGAAGCCGATTTGGTCTGCTTCCTGTATCGGCCCAACTACTACCAACGCAGACAGCAGCAGGCGCGACAAGACGAGGGAACTCCGCCGACACCAATGGACTTTACCCGGCCCGATCCCGCCGAGATTATCATCGCCAAGCACCGTAACGGCCCGGTCGGAACCGTGGACGTGGTCTTCCATCCCGCTTATCGCCTGTTCTTTGAACCCGCGCAACGCTCGGATGCTGAGGCTTCATAATGAACGTGCTCATCGTCGGCTCCGGCGGCCGCGAACATACCCTGGCCTGGAAGATCGCTCAAAGCCCGCTCGTCGAGCAGCTCTACTGTGTGCCCGGCAACGGCGGAATGGCCCAGATTGCCCACTGCGTGGACCTGGCCGGGGACGACCTGACGGGCCTGGCCGACTTCGCTCAGCACAACAATATCGAACTGACCGTCGTGGGCCCGGAAGCGCCGCTGGTCGCGGGGATCGTGGATCTGTTCGCGCAGCGCGGTCTGGCGATATACGGCCCCAGCGCGGCGGCCGCGCAGCTGGAGGGCAGTAAGCTGTTCAGCCGGGAGTTGCTGCGCAAGTACAGCATTGACGATATCCGCTTTGAGGTCTTCAACGACGCCGCTGCGGCCAAAGCGTACGTGCGCCGGCAAGGTACACCGATTGTGGTGAAAGCCGATGGGCTGGCTGCTGGCAAAGGGGTGAAGGTGGCCCGGACTGCCGAAGAGGCCGAGGCACATATTGACTTGTGCCTGGAGCAGGACGGCTTCGGCAGCGCGGGCCAGCGGGTGGTGATCGAAGAATGCCTGGTCGGGCAGGAATGCTCGATTAAGGTGTTCAGCGACGGGGAGAGTGTCCTGCCCATGGTGCCCTCCCAGGACTACAAGCGCATCGGCGACGGCGATGTGGGCGAGAATACCGGCGGGATGGGCTGCTATTCACCCGTTCCCGCCCTAGATCAGGCGACGTTCGACTACATCATGCACAAACTGATCAAGCCGACGATTGCGGCAATGGCTGAAGAGGGGCATCCGTATGTGGGGACGCTGTACGCCGGCTGCATTCTCACCGAGCGGGGCCCGAAGCTGCTGGAGTACAACTGCCGGTTCGGGGATCCGGAGACGCAAGTGGTCTTGCCGCGGCTCGATGCGGACCTGGTGGAGCTACTGCAGGCGGCCGTCGAGGGGCGGCTTGATGAGGTTGACATACGCTGGAAGCAGGAGCGGTGTGTGTGTGTGGTGGTCGCTTCCGGCGGATATCCGGCCAAGTACGAGACAGGCAAGCCAATCAGCGGGCTGCAAGCAGCGGAGCAGCTTGATGATGTGGTAATTTTCCACGCCGGGACCGCTCAGCACGATGGACAGTTCGTCACCAGCGGCGGGCGCGTATTAGGAGTCTCGGCACTGGGGCCGACGTTCCGGTCCGCTCGCGAGCGGGCGTACCAGGCAACTGCGCTGATTGGATTCGAGAATAAGTACCACCGTACCGATATCGCCCAGCGGGCAGTGGAGGCTGAGGAGAATGTCTGAGAGGCCAGCACATGTAGGCATCGTGATCGGCAGCGAATCTGACCTCGAGGTCATCAACTCGTGCCTGGAAATGTTGCAGCAACTCGACATAGCTCACGACGTGACCGTAGCGTCAGCCCATCGCTCGCCGCAGCGCGCGCAGGAATATGCCACAACTGCCCGGGGGCGGGGGCTGAAGGTCATAATCGCCGCCGCGGGCTGGGCGGCGCACTTGCCGGGGGTGCTGGCGGCATATACTACGCTGCCGGTCATCGGGGTGCCCATTTCCAGTTCGCCCCTTGGCGGATTGGATGCGCTTTACTCGATCGTGCAGATGCCGCCGGGAGTGCCCGTGGCGACAGTAGGCATTGATACGGGACGCAATGCCGCGATCCTGGCGGCCCAGATCCTGGCGCTGAATGATTCGAAGTTGGCTGAGAGGCTTGCAGAACTCAAAGAAGAGATGTGCCGATCCGTGGACGAGCAGGCAGCACGCGTGGTGAAAGGGTCCTGCGGCGGGGACAACTGAGGGGCAGCCGACACAGCTATGCCAACTATATGAAGCAACTAGATGAGGTGGCCTAGGAATATGCAATGTGGTAACTGCCGGCTCCGTGACCGTTCGCCGCAATCTCACCAAGCAATCAGTGCTGGGGACTGGGGCGAGAAGTGTGGCGTCTATGGGGTGTACGCGCCGGGAGCTGACGTGGCCCGTCTGACCTATTTCGGTCTCTACGCGCTGCAGCACCGGGGCCAGGAAAGTGCGGGGATCGCGGTGGGACGTAACGGGGGGATTGACTGCCACACTGGGCTGGGCCTGGCCTCCCAGGTATTCGATGAGGAAATAATTGCGCGGCTGACAGGCGATGTGGCGCTGGGGCACGTGCGCTATTCGACCACCGGCAGCAGTTCCCTGTCCAACGCGCAGCCGCTGGTCGGCGAGCACCGCAGCGGGCCGTTTGCCCTGGGGCATAACGGCAATCTGGTCAATACGCTCAAGTTGCACCAGGAATTGTCCGAGCAGGGCGTGACGTTCACCTCTACGACCGACACCGAAGTAATCGTGCGGCTCATCGAACAGTCCAATAGCCTCACGCTCGAAGAAGCAATCGCGGAGGCAATGCACCGGATGCGGGGGGCGTACTCGCTGGGTATTCTAGCTCCGGACCGACTCATTGCCGTCCGAGACCCCAACGGTATCCGCCCGCTCTGTGTGGGGCGGCTGGACGCCGAGGGCTGGGTCATCTCCTCCGAGACCTGCGGACTGCACGTGGTCGGCGCGAAGCTGGTCCGGGAAATCGAGCCCGGCGAGATACTAACGCTGCATAAGTCGGGGATGGAAAGCGTGCAGGTCATTGACCCGCAGCGTAAGGCAGTGTGCATCTTCGAATTCATCTATTTCGCTCGTCCCGACAGCCATATCTACGGGCGAAATATCTACACCACCCGGCGACGTATGGGCAACCTGCTGGCGGGCCAGGCACCGGTGGAGGCGGATATGGTGATGGGAATCCCGGAATCTGGCATCCCCCATGCGATCGGCTATGCGGAGGTGTCCAATACTCCCTTCGGTGAAGGCTTCATCAAGAATCGCTATATCCAGCGGACCTTCATCCAGCCCGACCAGCGGCTGCGGGAGTTGGGCGTACAGATAAAGCTGGCGCCGCTGCGGGAAGCGGTTGACGGTAAGCGGCTGATAGTAGTGGACGACTCTATCGTCCGCGGCACGACCACGGGGCCGGAGATTGACCTGCTGCGCGAAGCCGGGGCGCGCGAGGTCCACCTGCGCATCAACTGTCCGCCCATCCGTTACCCTTGCTTCTACGGTATTGACACCTCGGGGCAGGGGGAGTTGATTGCCTCGCGAATGAGCGTTGAGGAGATCCGCCAGCAGCTCGGCGCCGATAGCCTCGAGTACCTGAACATGCCCAATCTGGTCAAAGCCGTGGGGCTGCCCAAGAACAACTTCTGCACCGCCTGCTTCGACGCGCAGTATCCCATCACCATCCCCGACGACATCAGGCTCACCAAATCAGTCCTGGAGCCGGAGGGCGTCAAGTAGAGCCTGACTTCAGCGCTGCACACTGATAGGAACAGGAGCCGCCCGATGCGTGAGCTGACCTATAAGGATGCCGGCGTGGATATTGAGGCGGGAGAGCATGCCGTGGAGTTGATGCGGGAGGCGGTCCGCGCTACCCACAACGAACAGGTCCTCACCGGCCTCGCCGACTTCGGGGGGATGTTCGCGCTGGGCAGCGACTACCACGATCCCGTACTGGTGGCCGGCACCGACTCGGTCGGCACCAAGCTCAAGATCGCCTTCGCGCTGGATAAGCACGATACCGTCGGGCAGGACTGCGTGGCGATGTGCGTGGACGATATCGTCTGCCACGGCGCGCGGCCGCTGTTCTTTCTCGACTATCTGGGCGTAGGCAAGCTCCTGCCGCACGTGGCCGCCGAAGTGGTCAAAGGCATCGCGGCAGGGTGCCAGATTGCGGGTTGTGCGCTGATCGGCGGCGAGACGGCGGAACTGCCGGGCTTCTACGCCGAGGGTGAGTACGATGTCGCCGGCTTTGCGGTGGGCGTGGTCGAGCGCGAGGAGATCATTGACGGCTCAGCGGTGGCAGCGGGCGACGTGCTGGTCGGCCTGGCTTCGTCGGGCCTGCACAGCAACGGGTACTCGCTGGCGCGCAAGGTCCTGCTGGAGGTCAGCGAGCTGCCGCTGGATAAGCAGATTCCCGAACTGGGCCGGACACTCGGCGAGGAGCTGCTCGAGCCGACGCGCATTTACGGCGGCGATCTGGTTTCGTTGTTCGAAGCGAGCATCCGTCCCCACGCAATTGTCCACGTTACCGGCAGCGGCATCGCGGGCAACCTCGCCCGAGTGATACCCGAGCACCTCGCCGCGACGGTGGACCCCTCTCCCCTACCTCCTCAACCAATCTTCGGCTTGATCCAGAAGCTCGGCAACGTTCCCGCTGATGACATGTGGCGGACTTTCAACATGGGCGTGGGGATGATCCTGGTCGTGGCACGCGACGATGCCGATGCGACGCTAAGCCACCTCACAGATTGCGGCCATACCGCACGCGTCATTGGTGAAGTCAAAGCTGGCTCTCCCGATGGGCCGCGTGTAGAGATGCGATGAGACCGGTCCCTGGCAAGCAACTTTGAGCGATGCACAGGAAAGCATGAAGAGGCGAGACTCCACCGTCAGAATCACCTGGCTGCTGTTCGTGGTGGCGGCGTTGGCTATTCGCTCTCTGAGCTGAGTTAAAACAGGCGACAGGTATTTGACAGTTCGCCGTGGTTGGTATATACTACACAGCACGATAGAAGTTGGGTTACCGCTCGAACATCTGACGACTGTTGCCGCACCACACTCTCCTGCCGAAGCCGACGTGGCCGGTTTTGTTCTCCGGTTGGTGAAGGCGTCCACGTAGGAGAAACGGGTGGTGCTGCTTGCGTATTAAGAAGCGCAATACCAACCAGCACCCGCCGAGGAGACAACTAGCTAATGGATCCATTCATCGAGGAGCTGATTGAATCGTTGGGCAACTCTTACGATGTGGTGGTGGCAGCGGCGAGGCGAGCCAAGCAGCTCCGCGACGGGGCCCGGCCCCTGGTGGAGATTGAATCCAAGAATACTCTGACGATCGCCTTTCACGAGATCGCAGAGGGCAAGATCGTGCTGCTGCCTCTGGCGGAGAGTGTGAGCGATGAGGTAGAGGAGCCCGAAACCGATGACTACCTCGATCGCCGCGGGGATGTGGCCGAATTCGTTGCGCAGAGCGATGACGATGAGGAAGAAGAGGAATAGCACCCTAGTATCCCCGACCAGTGTTGTTCACCGGTGCGAATAGTGGGCTGAGGGTTTGCCAGTGCCAACAGATTACTACCAGACGCTCGGCGTCGAGCAAACGGCTTCGACCAGTGAGCTAAAGCGGGCATACCGGCACCTGGCCCGGCGGTATCATCCCGATGTGAATAATGGTGATGCCCAGGCCGAGCGCCAGTTCAAGGCCATTAGCGAGGCCTATGCGGTACTGTCCGACCCCCAGAAGCGGCACCAGTATGATCGGCGCGGAGGCGGGGGGCTCGAGTGGACCTTTGAGGGCGGTTTGGACATTTTCGAGATCTTCCGCCAGGCCTTCGGTGGCGATCCCTTCGCGCAAACCGCGCGCCGCGGCCGGGGCCACACCATTCAGGCCGAGGTGAGCATAGACCTGGATGAAGTCCTGCATGGCACTACCCGCACGATAGCATACTCTCGCCTGGGCGCTTGCGAACATTGTCAGGGAACGGGGGTAGAGCCGGGGAGTACACAGCGGCGCTGCCCAACCTGCGGCGGCAGCGGGCAGGTCCGCCAGACCCGCCAGAGCTTCCTGGGGGTAATGACTACCATCGGCATCTGTCCCGAGTGCCGTGGGCAGGGACAGATCGTGGACCAGTTCTGCGGGCACTGCCACGGAGAGGGCGTCGCAGAGTTAGACGAGGAGCTAGAGGTTACGATTCCCGCGGGTATCGCCAACGGCCAGCAGATTGTCCTGCGCGGCGCGGGAGATGTCGCCCCCGGCGGCGCTGCCGGCGACCTGTACGTAGCAATCAACGTCGAACAGCATGAGCTGTTCGAGCGCAAAGGCAATGACCTGCATACCCGAGTGACCATCAGCTTTGCGCAGGCTGCGCTGGGCGAGCGGCTCGCTATCCCCACGCTGGAGGGGGAAACGGAACTGGCGATTAAACCCGGTACGCAACCGGGAACAGTCGTGCGTTTGTCGGGCCATGGGCTGCCCCAGATGCAATCGCGTCGGCGCGGCGACCTGATCGTGTATGTCCAGGTAGCTGTGCCACGGAAGTTGACGCGGCGCCAGCGGGAATTGCTCGACCAGCTTGCCGCCGAAGAGCAGCGCCGGGGCTGTTAGCCTGGCTCTCGGCTACCGCTGAGACCCCATTCGAGCCAATCGGAGGTGCGATCCCAAGCTATGGAAAAGCGCAAGTGCGGCACGTCAGATATCGAAATCCCGGTGCTGGGGATAGGCTGTTGGTCATACGGCGGCGGCGACTACTGGGGCGAGCAGAGCCAACGCGACGTCGAAGAGGTTGTGCATGCCGCGGTGGACCAGGGCATCAATCACTTCGACACCGCCGAGGGATACAATGACGGGCGCAGCGAGGAGTCGCTGGGTAAGGCGCTGAAAGGACTGCGCGATCAGGCAATCATTAGTAGCAAGATAAGTCCGAACAATGCCGAGCCAGCGGTGCTGCGCCGGCACTGCGAGGATAGCCTGCGCCGCCTCCAGACCGACTACATTGATATCTACTACGTTCACTGGCCGATCACCGACTGCTCCGTACAGGATGCCTTCGCCACCCTGATGGACCTGCGGGACGAGGGCAAAATCCGCTCGGTATCCATCAGCAACTTCGGCGTCGAGCAAATGTCCGAGGCACTGGCGACCGGCGCGCAGATTGATCTGAACCAGCTCTGCTACAATCTGCTGTCGCGGGCGATTGAGATCGAGATTGTGCCGATGTGCCGGGAGCAAGAGATCGGTATTGTCGGATATATGCCGCTGTTCCAGGGACTGCTGACCGGCAAGTACGCCAGCGTGGACGAGGTGCCTGAGCCGCGCAAGCGGACACGGCACTTCCGCCAGGACCGCGCCCAAGCCCGCCACGGTGAGTCCGGCGCAGAACAAGAGACCTTCGCTGCTATCGAAGGCATAAGGGAGATTGCCCTGGCGGAGGGCCTGCCCATGGCGCAGCTCTCGATCGCGTGGGCCATGGCCAAGCCCGGCGTGACCTGCCTGCTGGTGGGCGCGCGAAATCGCGGGCAACTGGCAGAGAACGCAGGGGCCGCCGAGGTATCCCTCGATCCCGGCCTCATCGCGCGCCTCGACGAGTTAACGCAACCGGTACTGGACAAGCTCGGCGCTAATCCCGATTACTGGCAAGGCTCGGCTGAGACTCGGATTCGCTGAAAGAAGGACTAGCGATGGGCACGATGCTCGCGGCGGTGCTCCACGATTTTGACGACCTGCGCCTGGAACAGGTCCCGATGCCCCGTGCCGATGATTCTGGTGATGTAGTGGTGCAGGTGAAGTCCTGTGGGATCTGCGCGACTGACTATAAGGCGATTAAGGGCATCCGCCGGAATGTGAGCTTCCCCTCGGTGCAGGGTCACGAGATCAGCGGCGTAGTCGCCGAAGTCGGGCCTGCAGTCAATCATTTCCAGGTCGGAGAAGCGGTGATCGTGCAGCCGCTGGGCTCCTGCGGGCTGTGTGAGTACTGTCGGGCTGGTAATACGCACTATTGCACGCACTCCTTTGTGCTGGGCGGCGACGGACCCGAAGACGTGCGGCCCGGGGGCTTCGCCGAGTATGTGCTGACCAAGGAATCCACCCTGTTCGCCAAGCCGAAGGGGCTGGCCTTTGATGCGGCGGCCGTGACTGAGCCACTGGCCGGAGCGTGGAAGGGCGTGATCCAATATAGCGAGATGTCGCTGGGCGACGACGTGGTGATCATCGGGGTCGGCGGCATCGGGCTGTTGTGTATGATGGTGGCCAAAGCCGCCGGCGCAGGGCGGCTGATCGCCATTGACATCAGCGACTATGCCCTGAGGAATGCCCTCGAACTGGGCGCGACCGATGCGATAAATCCGCGTACCGACAACGCCAAGGAACGGGTCTACGAAATAATCCCGGGAGGGCCGGACTTGATAGTGGAGGCGGCAGGACCGATCGAGGCAGTCAAGTTAATGGTGGAGCTGCGCCGGCGCGGGACGAAGTGGAATGTCTTCGGCATCACCACCCACGAAACTTTTGAACTGGACGGGGGGCTGACCCACTTCCTGGAGGGGCGCATGGATGCCAGCTTCGGGACTACAACGCAGGCAATGGGCAGGGCGATCCGATTGATGGCGAGTGGCTTGATTGATGTGGAGAAGGTGATCTCGCATCGCTTCCCCCTCGCGCAGATCCATCAGGCTCTCGAAGTGATGAGTTCGCCTGCACACAACAAGATAATCCTCAACCCGGGCGAATAGCTTGAAGCGAGGCCACGGTGATCAGCGAAGTCAGCACCAGCGAATGGATAGTCGTGGACATTGAAGCGCCGGGCTGGGCGGCCGAGAGTGTGGCCAGTGTGGTCACCGAGGTCACAGGGCGGGGAGTTGGTCTCGTCGAAGAGGGCGAGAGGACCGTTATTACTGGCTATTGGCGGAGCCACGAGGCGCAGGCCGGTGAGCAGAAGCTGCGTACGCGCCTGGCGGCGCTGGCGGCAAACCTGGGCACGGGCTCGTCGTTTCCTATGTCTGTGACGAGTGTTGCCGAAGAAGACTGGGTGGGGGCGTGGCGGGATTCGTACCGGCCAGTGCGGGGGGGTAAGCGGCTGGTGGTGAAGCCTTCGTGGCATAGCTGGCCCCCGGTGGACGGCTCCTTGCCGGCATTCGCGGACGATATCGTCATCGAGATTGACCCACAGATGGCCTTTGGCACCGGCAATCACCCAACGACGCAGTTGTGCATGGAAGCGCTGGAGGATTTAGTACGGCCGGGCTGTGCGGTGGCGGATGTCGGGTGCGGGACGGGCATCCTGAGCATTGTGGCGGCGAGACTGGAAGCTGGGGAGGTCTGGGCGGTGGACAATGACCCGCTGGCAGTCGAGCTAGCGCGCCAGAATATGGTGCTGAATTCGGTGGGCGACCGCGTTGTGGTGAGAGTCGGTGATGCCTTGAGAGGCGTTGAGCGGCGGTTTGATGTGATTGCAGCTAATATCAGTACACCAGTGATTGCTGCGCTGAGCAACGATTTTGCGGGACATCTGGCTAAAGACGGGGCTGTCGCTGTATCCGGGATACCGACCGTGCGGTCACGACGGGTCGGCTCAGCACTGCGTCAGGCCGGGCTGTGGGTTGAGCAGACGCGGACTATGGGAAGCTGGGTATGCGTGATCGCCCGGCGCCGAGGCGGGAGTTGAGCCCTGCTGGAGCTGAGTATTGTCATCATGTGCGAAACTGGCGACCTCAGGACCCCGAAAGAAGCAAAGGAGAGCGACGCGCAGTGAGGATAGTGGGCATGATTCCGGCACGCTACACCGCCGCGCGCCTGCCGGGTAAGGTGCTAGCGGATATCGCCGGCAAGCCGATGGTCCAGCACGTCTATGAGCGCGCCCGGCAGGCCGAAAGCCTGGACGAACTGCTGGTGGCGACCGACGATGAGCGCATCTTCGCGGCAGTGACAGGCTTTGGGGGGCGGGCAGTTATGACCTCGGCGGAGCACAAGTCGGGCACTGATCGGCTGGCGGAGGTAGCCGCGAGCATGGAGTGTGACGTGGTCGCAAATATCCAGGGCGACGAGCCGCTGATTGAACCCGGCGCGATTGATGCGCTGGTTGAGCCGTTCCTCTCGGACTCCAACCTGCGAATGAGCACGCTGGCCGCGCGTCTGGAGAACTATGAGGAGCATACACAGCCGTCCGTGGTCAAAGTAGTCGTGGATAAGAATGGCTTTGCGTTGTACTTCTCGCGCGCGCCGATTCCCTACTTCCGGCTTGACACGTCCGACCAGTGGCAGGATAATAAGCCCAGACAGCATCCGGCGTCGGGCGTCTGGCCGCTGCGGCACATCGGCCTGTATGCCTACACTCGCGAGACGCTGCTGTGGTTGTCTTCGCTGCCCCAGACAGCGCTGGAAATGACCGAGAAGCTGGAGCAACTGCGCGCGCTGGAGAACGGCTGCCGGATCAAGGTCATTGAGGTGGCGTATGACGCGCTATCGGTGGATACACCCGAGGACCTGGAGCGGGTGCGGCAAGTAATGGAGGAAGGATAGTGGGGCTAAGCCCGGTAAGGGCGATCGAAACAGGAGATGGCAAGTTCCGCATCGGCGGCCAGCAACTGGCGTTGATTGCCGGGCCGTGTCTGGTGGAGGACTACGATACCACACTGGGCATCGCCGAGCGGCTGGCGGAAATGTGCGGGCGGCTGGCGATGCCGCTGGCGTTTAAGGCTTCGTACGACAAGGCGAATCGGACTGCCGTAGACTCGGCGCGGGGCCCGGGCTGGCGCGAAGGGCTGGCTATCCTGGCAGCGGTCAAGGAGGCCAGTGGGCTGCCGCTGCTGACCGACGTGCACGAGGCCGGGCAGATTCCCGAGGTCGCTGAAGTGGCCGATATCCTGCAAATCCCGGCGTTTTTGTCCCGGCAGACTGACCTGCTCGTGGCCGCGGGTGATACCGGACTACCCGTTAACATCAAAAAGGGGCAGTTCCTCTCCCCCACCGATATGGCGTACGCAATAGGCAAGGTCACCTCGACTGGTAACCTGCAGGTCATGGTCACCGAACGGGGTACCACCTTCGGATATAACAACCTGGTCGTGGATATGCGGGGACTGGCGATAATGCGCCAGTTCGGTTACCCGATCATCTTCGATGCCACCCACAGCGTGCAACTGCCCGGCGGCGCGGGTGGCGCTTCCGGCGGCCATCGGGAATTCGCGGGGACGCTGGCCCGAGCGGCGGTCGGAGCGGGTATTGACGGACTGTTCCTGGAGGTGCATCCCGATCCTGACCGGGCCCCTTGCGACGGGCCGAATATGCTGCCGCTGGACGAGCTGGAGCCGCTGCTCGAGACATTGCTAGCCATTCATGAGGCGGCGTGGGGATAGGCGAATTGCTATGACTGAGCAAGAAATCCTGCAACAGGCGCGCCGGACGCTGGCGATTGAAGCCGAGGCGGTAAGCTGCCTGGCCGAGCGGCTCGACGAGCAGTTTGTCAGGACGGTGCAGCTGCTGCTGAATATGTCGGGCCGAGCGGTGGTATGCGGGATCGGCAAGTCAGGGGCAGTAGCCCGCAAGCTGGCCGGCACGCTGGCCAGTACGGGTACGCCGGCGTTCTTTATGCACCCGGCCGAGGCGCTCCACGGCGACCTGGGCATGGTCACCAGTGGCGACGTCGTAATAATGCTGTCTAACAGCGGAGAGACCGAGGAGATACTCAACATCCTGCCCGCCATCAAGCGGTTGGGAGCGCCGATCATCAGCATCTCCGGGCGGGCCAGCTCGACCCTGGCTTCTGAGGCAGACGCAGCACTGGACGCATCCGTGGAGGAGGAGGCATGCCCGCTGGGGCTGTCGCCGACCGCCAGCACTACGGCGGCGATGGCGTTGGGAGATGCGCTGGCGATGGCGACAATGTCGGCGCGCGGGTTCACCACCGAACAGTACGGGGCTACGCACCCGCAAGGGGCGCTGGGCCGACGGCTGCTGCTGCGGGTCGGCGACCTGATGCACGCGGGCGAAGACAATCCAACCGTGCCGAGCTCGGCGAC
>CAYNMY010000004.1:0-16190 GCA_964398275.1 uncultured Armatimonadia bacterium
CCGCCCCCCGCAGCGAGCGGGGGGGCGCGAGACGTTGCCGATGGCCGCCTCAGCCGGAGCAGCAGAGCCTAGCAAGCCCCCCGCAGCGCTCAATCCCGAGCCCAGGAGTACCCCCAGCCCCCCCTGCACGCACGTGGCCAGGAACTCACGCCGGTCTATATCATCGCCCGAAGCCATGTAGCCAACCTCTGCCCGTATATGTGATCTGTAACGGACCGCGTCCTGCGCCCGCCTAGCCCGCAAGCTGCGAATAGCCACTGAAGACCGGTATGCCCCAGCGGGTGAGTTGCTCGCGAGCTGCACCATTGAAGGCCCGGTCCAGCGCTGTCCCGAAGGCGTACATACTGCGGGCGCGCGTTGGCATAGCCTTGAGACTGGAGAAGAACTCGCGGTACGGCTCGCGGTTGATGAGCTGGTCGGCAGTGTAGCCCTGGGCGTCGAGAATCGCGTAGAGCATTCCCGCGACTACCTGATCCCCGAGGTCCTCTTCCTGGCGCTCAGCGCCGACCCGGACGTACTCCTCGAGCGCCTTCAGCGCCCGCTCCCGGCTCTTGATCACCGCTTCCTGAGGCAGCTTCACCGCGGAGGCACTGCCAATGGCGTCGCGTGTCTCGGTGACCAGTTCGTACTGCAACGAGGCCGCCGCGAACTGACTCAGCCCCTGAATCAACTCCGGCTGCTTCGTCAGCCACGGATCGGTGGCCTGGCGCACCGCATTCTCGCTAAGTTGGACCAACCCGAGCATCCAGTCGGGGGGATCTTTGATCCCCGCTGCGCTGACGCGGATGGGGTTGCCCGCTGACGACCTTCCGTTGGGATCAACATAGATGACTACCTTTTCCGACTTGGGCACGCCGGTCCACTCCAGCAGGACCTGCTGCGCCTGCTCCCAGATATTGGGCATATTGTACTGACGCATCAGCGGGGCCACCGCGTACGGCGCAAAGACCACGACGTTCTCGCCCACGTGGCAATCCAGGTGCCCGACCTCGCCGCCGGCAACTGCCGCGACCTTTTGCGCGTACTCGCCGATGCTCTCGGCGCCGTGGGCAATCTCCTGCTGAATCCAGGCGACGTCGTCGGCCAGGCCGCTCTGCGGATAAGAACTGGCCAGGTCCTGGAGGACCGCCAGCGCCGACTGATCGTCACCCACCTGCTGATGACAACGCGCCAGCAGGTAAAGAGTAGCCGGGGCGAAATCGCCGCTGCGCAGCCGGGCCAGCTTTTGGAGCAGTTGTCCGGCGCGGGCGAACTCCCCGCGATCCATCAGCAGCGCCGACTGGTAGTAGTAGGCGGCCTGGACCAGGTCCGGCGGAGTTATTGCATACTTGATATGGTGCTTGTAGGCCTCAAACCAGGCATGCTCGGTATGCCGCTTATATAGCCCCATCAGTTCCAGGAATGTCGCTTTGTCGTTGACCAGGCCGGGCGGGAACAGATCGGGCATCGCCCGGGACGCCGCCGGGTACATCCGCTGAGCGATTTCGTAGTTCTTCGAGCTGGCGTAGAAGCGCACCAGCTTCACCATCGCCTCGAACTCGTGGCTGCTTCCCGGGAAGTTTATCAGCAGTTGCTGAAGGGTATAGGCGGTGTTGGGCGTTACTGCCTCAGGGTTCTCGTAAGGCGTGTAGGCCTCGGCGATCTTGAAGAGGGCGTCATCGCGCAGCGGGCTGCCGTGGAAATCATTGACGATCACCGCGTATGCGCTGCTGGCATCCTTGATAGCCAGCAGTTCGTCAGCCGACGAAGTCATACGCCGGGCCCCGGTCGCCGTCTGGTACCGTTCGCTGAGCCGGTACAGATCGTCCGGCCCCTTGGCCTTATTGATGTCCTCGAACAGGATTTTCATCTGCCGGTAGCACTCACCGATGCGGAAGAAGGCATCGTCGAAGTTATCGTGACCGGGAAACTCGCGGATGAACTCGCGATACAGGCCAATGGCCTGGGCATAGGAGCGATAGTTCTCGTGGTGACGCGCGCGCTCCCACAGGTCCTTGGCGTCGCGGCCGGGATCGTAGGCCAGGGTGTCGTAGTCCCGTCCCCGGGTTCGCTCGCGCCGCTGCTGGAGGCGCTTGCGCAGGTTGTTCGCCTCCCGCATTGCCCTATTGGTGTGGCTGCTGCCGTACATCCGCCGCACTATGTACTCGTAGGCGTCCAGTGCAGCGCGCACTTTGCCCTTGAGCCGCAGGGAATTGGCAATCATCATCTGGGCGTCGTCGGCCCAGTCGGTCATGGGGTAGCGATCAATCAAATCGTTGGCCACCTCGATCGCCCGATCGTAGCTCTCCACCTGGAAATACTTGGTGGCCAGCAGGTGCAGGGCCCGGGCCCCGTGATCGCTGGTGGGATGCCGCTCGGCCAGCTCGATCAAAGCATCAATGGCAGCCTTGGGATCGTCCACCTCATTGTACTGGCTGACCAGCGCCATAAGTGCGTCGTCTGCATAGGTGCTGTGGGGAAACTCGTGTACCAGAAACTCCAGCGTGTCAATGGCGCGGGGGTAGTTTTTGTCCTTGACGTGAAGCTGGCCCAACCGCCAGGCAGCATCGTCGGCCATGTGGCTGTCGGGATACATCTCCAGCAGCAGGCTGTACGCTGAGACCTGGGCGCGGAAGTCCTTCTGGACGGAGGTCACCCAGGCGTAGTGCATCAGGGAGTCGTCGCCGAAGTCGGTATCGGCATACTTGTCCATATAGACTTCGTTGGCCTTGATGGCATCCATTATCTCCTTGTGCTGCCAGGGCTTGCAGCAGGTGTAGCTGGCGGTGGCCGCGTCGTCGTGTTCGTTGTAATAAGTCAGCCGGCTGGGCAGCAGGGCAATGTCTGAGAAGGAAGATCGGAGCGCGCTGGATATGTCGAAGTCCTCTGCAACCCCAACACCACCGCACAACAGCACAAACAGCACAACTATCGTCCCGGTCCGATGCATAACAGGTCACCTCCACAAGATTGCCACTTGCTTAGCCATGCAGACGGCGAAGCGTCCGCAGGGATACGCCGTTCCTGTTACCTGCAATATTCGCGCCCGGACTGCCCCTTTCCTTCCCCAGACAACCCCAACAAGTATACCCAATCTTGCCTGCCGTCTACACCCGCGTAGACGTCTGGCGTACGGGTTGGGTTCAATGGCAAGATGGCCGCGCCCGGCCCAGATCCCCTGCAAGCAGATACCGACAGGAAAGAGATTCCAGATATCAGACCAAATGCACTCTTCATCAACGCCCACCTCGCTCACAAGTCAGGCTGGTCCCGACGCGCATAACCAGCTAGTCGCGACAAGAATGTCGCTCCTACCGGATGGCGGTTAGCTCCTACCGGATGGTGGTTAGTCCCAGTCTGTGCAACACCCATTGATTATTATACTACCGCTCCGCAGCCCCCAGCAATAAAAACCTCTTGACAATGGAACGTATGTTTGATATAATAGCATCTGGGCGTTTTGAAGGAGGCGAGCAGTATGCGTGTGCAGTCGTTGGAAGCGTTCGGGGTTCATCCGGATCTGCTGCGGGCGTGGGCAGACAACTACAGCGAGGAGTTGCTGCCGGTGCAGGCCAAGGCGGTCTCCGAGGGCGAGGTGCTCAGCGGGAACAGCCTGGTGGTTTATGCGCCGACCGGCGCGGGTAAGACCTTCGTCGGAGAGATGGCCGCGATGCACGCGACCACCGCCGGCCGGCGCACCGTGTACCTGGTACCGACCAAGGCGCTGGCCGAGGAGAAGTACACGCTGTTCACCCACCTGTACGGTACGCTGGGGCTGCAGATTGTCATCAGCACGCGGGACCGGCGGGCGGCTGACCGTCGCGTCAGCCGCGGGCAATTTGACCTGCTGATCACCGTACCGGAGAAGCTGCGGTTCCTGCTGAGTTGTGCGCCGGGAGTAGCCCGGCACCTGGGCTGCCTGGTGGTTGACGAGCTTCAGCTTCTGGGCGATGAAACGCGCGGCCCGTGTCTGGAGACGACGCTGGCACAGATTAAGAGCCGCGGCGCGCCGCAGATCGTCGGGCTATCCGCAGTGATTGACCAGCCCCAGCCGCTGGCCGACTGGCTCGGTGGCCGGGCAATTGCCGTCCACGAGCGGCCAGTGGAGCTGCGCAAGGGTGTGGTGGCGGAGGGCACGTTCCGCTACCTGGAGCATAACAGCGGGCAAGTCGGTGAAGAGGACCTTCTTTGCGGCACAGATATTGCTGATTCTGATTTCGGCGAGGCGGTGGTCGCGTTAGCCTGCCGGCTCATAGCGCGAGGAGAGCCTACTATGCTCTTTCTCAAAGACAAGCGCAATAGCGCTCGTCTGAGCTACCGCCTCGCTGAATCTACTGATCTGCCCCCGGCGCAGCAGACCTCCACCCGCCTGGCTGCCCTGCCCCCCACCTCGACGCGCCGCTGCCTGCTCGAGCTGCTCCAGCACGGCGTGGCCTTCCACAATGCCGACCTCCAGTTTGCCGACCGCCAGGCAATTGAGGCGGGGATGGCCCAGGGCGAGATCGGCGTGTTGTGCAGCACCTCGACACTGGCGATGGGCGTAAACCTGCCCGCCCGCAACGTCATCGTCGAGACCCACTGCTGGGAGAACAGCTCGGGGCAGACGCGGCCCACGGTGCGGCCGATTACGCGCGCGGAGTTCGAGAACATGGGGGGCCGGGCGGGTCGGCTCCGCTTCGGCGACGCCTTTGGCCGGGCGATCCTCCTGGCTGATACCGAGTTTGTCCGGGAGATGATGTTCCAGAGGTACGTAACCGGCCCCTTCGAGCCGCTGCAGCCGGCCCTGGCCCGGCGCCCGCGCCTGTCACAACTGCTGACGCTCTGCTCGGTGGGCCCGCACGCCGAGGAATGCGACCTGGCCCGGCTGTACCGGTATACCTTTACCGCACACGTGCGCGGCCAGGCGGATAGTGACAAGCTGCCGCCGGAGCTGCGCGAGGCCTATCCGGCCGCGCTGGAATACGGCCTGCTCCACAAGAGCGCGTTGACCGGCGAACTGGCGGTCACACCGCAGGGGCGCTTGTGCAGCGGCACCGGCCTGAGCCTGAGCGGCTTCCGGTGGTTGAGTCTGTGGGTGACGGGCCGCGGTGAGCAGCCCGGCGCCCGGACGCCGCTCGATGATCTGGTGCTGCTATTGGTGGCCTCCCTGGCACCCGAGGCGCAAACGCTGATCTTTGCCCCCCGGGCTGGCGACCGCGGCGAGGACGTGCGTGCGGCGCTCCGCGAGGTGGCTGCCGACCGGGACGGGGACGCTGCGGCACTCGCGGCAATAATGCAACACCCCGACCTGGACAACTACCAGACCGCCCGCGGGGCCCGGCTGGCCCTGGCGCTGCTGGACTGGACCGGACCGGACCCGACGATAGACATCGAGCAGCGCTGGCAGATTCCCGCCGGGCGATTGCAGGGCGCGGCGGAGACAGTCGCCTGGCTGATGCACACCGCCGGGGGCCTGGGCGAGGACGCCGGATGGGCGGCCACCGCGTGCCAGCGGCTGCGGGCCTTTGCCGAGCGGGTGGCAGCCGGGGTGGCGGAAGAGGGCCTGACCCTGTATCGCACCGCCCGCTGCCGCCTGGACCGCGACCAAGTCCAGAATCTGCTGAGCGCCGGCGTAACCGACTGGCAACAGGTGCAGCAGCTCCCGCCCGAACAGCGTGCTGAGCTACTGGGCACCGCGGATCCGCCTGAACTGGGGGCAGACGACCCGCCGCGACTCCCGTACGTGGCCCCGGTAGTGGAAACCGAAGCTGACCCGACGTCACCAGTACTCGAAATTGATCAGACTCGCCCCGACCGTGTGATCTTTCGCTGCCAGGAGGTCTACCTGCGCCCGGCGGAGCACAAGCTGCTGGTGGCACTGGCCAACCGGCCGCAGGAGTGTGTGCCCTACGCCGCCATCTACAACCACATCTGGGGCCCGGACGAGATCGTCGAACCGGCTCAGATTTACTGGCACCGCAGCCAACTGGTCAAGAAGCTGCGGGCGGTCGCCGGCGAGGATGGCGATGATGCAGTACCTATACGGACGCTGCCCCGGCGGGGCTACATGCTCGATATTGATCCTCAGCGGGTCAAGGTAACGTAAGCGCTGGGGACTGGTCGAAAGTCTCAGAATTCTGGGAAAGAGAGAAGAACTAGCAGCAATGATAGCTTGCGCTTAATTCCCGTAGGAGCGGCATTCCTGCCGCGACTGAAGAGAGCTATAACGCTGTAGCAGGCCACGCCTGGGCGGATACGGTCGCGACAAGAATGTCGCTCCTACCGCTGGCAGAGGGTAGGGCTGCTGCCGTCCCATCCAATTGCCACCGCTCTCCTTAGAATTCTGAATAGTCCCTAAGTGCTGCCTGCAGACTGCACAAACCGAGCGTAGTATAGTATACTATCGGCAAAGATGACGGCCGCGGCCCGGGCGTAGTCTGGGGAAGGCGGCCGCCTTCTTTGTGAGCACCGCAATATAGACCGACCCCGACTTGAGCGAGGCTACTCCGATGACCTCCGGGACCGCTGAGATAAAGCTGGTCGCTATTGACCTGGACGGGACGCTGCTGCCCGATAACCGTAACACCGCGCCGGAGAACCTGGCGGCGATCCAGCAGGCGGAGGCGCAGGGCGTGGTCGTGGTGATCTGCACCGGCCGGCCCTATCCTTCCGCCGACGCTGTCGCCACCCGCCTGGGGCTGACCAGCAACCCCATCATCAGCTACAACGGGGCCGTCGTGCGCATGCCCAACGCCGGAGAGCTCCTTTTCTCCCAGCCGGTGCCGGCAGACCTCGCCGCCCAGGTAGTCCAGGACTGCGTCGAGCGGCAGTTGCAGGTTCACTACTTTCTCGACGATGTGATGTACGTGCCCCGCGTAAGCGCGGGAGCGCGCATCTACTCGTCGCGCTCGGGGATCAAACCCGTCCCGGTCGGCGACCTGCGCCAGTTCGCGGGTACCAGCCCGACGAAGATACTGGTCTATGCGCTCCCGGAAGTGGTCCGCGAGCTGCGGCCGGCATTCGCGCGCCGCTACCAGGGCAAGCTGTACGTAACCACCTCGATGCCTGAGTACCTGGAATTCCTGCACCCCGAAGTCTCCAAGGGCAACGCCCTGCGCGCACTGGCCGAGCGGTACGGGGTAGCGATGGATCAGGTCATGGCGATCGGCGATCTGCTCAACGATCTGCCCATGATCGAGCTGGCCGGGATTGGGGTCGCCGTTGCCCATGCTGACGAAGCCCTCAAGGCGCGGGCCGATTACGTCACCACCAGCTCCGAGCAGGCAGTTGCCGAAGCGATCAACCGTTTTGCCCTCAAAGCGCGCTGACCCCGCGACCACCGTCACGCACCCACTTGGCTGCCTATGACTCGTTGCAAACATCTGTCCACTGTAGTAGACTATATGGCAACTATCCACGGGCGGACAAAACCAGCAAGCCAACCTTCACCTGCACCAACCACCACCGACAGCAGCATACTCAAACGAACTGCCGGGCGGCTGGAACCCGTGGTCTGGCTACTGAACGGCATGTACCACAACCGGGTGCGAGAATAGTTAGCCCGGATGCAGCAGCAGTTGGCCACCAATGAATAATCAATCCCAGGGACCGACAAACACCTGCCCTTCATCAGCATCCGGCGACAGCAGCTTCCCCAAATGGTTAGCAGTCATTCTCCTGATGGTAGTTGGCATAGGATTGCGCCTGCCGCTGCCGCAGATCCGGCCGATGTGGGCCGACGAGGCCTACTCGGTAGCGATGGCCCAGCAGTCGCTGGCCGAAATCTGGCGTATCTGCTTCGAGGTGGAGGCCAACCCGCCGGGCTACTACGCTCTGCTGCACCTATGGACGCGCGTCTTGCCCGACTCGTTGCTGTCCCTCCGCATTCTGTCAAACCTGATAGTGGCAGCCGCAATCATAATCGCGTTCTTTGCGATGAGACGGCTGGTCGGCGAAAAGGCCGCCTGGGTCACGGCTGCGCTGATGACGGTCAGCCCCTTTGTCTGCCGCCTCGATGAGGCCCGCAACTACTCGCTGATGTTCCTGTTTGGGGCTTTGGCCTTGCTGGTCCTGGCGTACGCCCACCGTCGCCGCGACTGGACGGCGTGGCTGTGGGCGGCGCTGGTGGTCATCGGTGGCCTGTACTGCAGCTACAGTGGCCTCCAGGTCGGCCTGGGACTGGGCCTGGCGATGCTGTGGCTGTTTCGCCGCCATGTGCGCCAGTTGGCGCTGGGCCTGGTAGTCTTCCTCGCGCTGATCGCCGTGGTATCCCCCCCCATAGTCGGGGGTGTCAAGTCCGCCCAGGTCTGGGCCGCATATCGCCACCACCCCGAACCCTGGCCGCATCTGATTCAGTGGGGGATTCGCCGCTCGGTCCAGAGTGGCAGTGGCGTGCTGGTCGGCTTTCATCACCACCCCTGGATGGAGCTAGTCGCTCTGGTTGCCCTGCTGGCAGCCTTTGGCCTCATTATCAGCGCGGCGCGGCGCGGCGTCCGGATTGACGGCCGCAGGTTGGGCCAGTATGCCATGCTCCTGGCAGTGGTAGCCTTTCCGGGATGGCTGCTGTGGTCGGGGGTGAGCATCGCCAACCGCACGCTGCTGATGACCAGCGCCTATTACACCTCAGTGGTTCCCGCGCTCTATGCCCTGCTTGCGCTGGCGCTGGCCCACGGGCAGCGACGGGCCGGCTGGGCCCTGGCGGTGGCGGCTCTGACGGTGGCGATGGTAGCCGGTCACGGGCTGCGCTACTACAACGCTACCCACCAGGTGGACTGGGCCGAGATAATGGGCTTCATCGGCGAGCGCGAGCGGCCCGGCGACGTGATAGCCGTCGCGCCACCCTACGTACACCTGCAGGGGCGGTACCACCACCGGGGCCCGGGAGCCGTGACGGGCGTACCCGCTGACTTCGATATCACCCGGCATCGCGCTCTTTCTCCAGAGATCACGCTGACCGCCGACAAGCTCCCCAGTTTGATACAGCGACTCAGCCAATTCCGCCGAGTATGGCTGATTGAGACGCGCATCGAACGTTACGATCCCGACCGGACGGTGTATAGCGCCCTCCAGCAAGCTGGCCGGCACGTTGACCTGGGCTTAACCGAGGCGCCCGGCCACCTCCACGGCGTGATCAGCCTATTTGATATGCAGAGCAACGCAGCAAACGAGCAACGGTGAAGCAGGACCACATGACCAAAGAGATGGGCAACGTAGCGCTGAAGTCGGGCCAGACGATGCGAATTGTGCGGGTGGACGCGCCCGACCCCGACTGGAAGCAGCCAGTGCTGGACTTCCTCCAGCATAAGGGCGAGCTCTGGGTGGAGGCCAACAGGCTCATGCTCGAGCAGCAGCTCGAGGGCATCCAGACCTACTTCTACCTGGCAATGTCAGGTGAGCAAATCGTCGGCAACATAATGACCATCGAGGCGGTCGAAGCCGGCGTCGGCATTCTGGGCCACGTCTTCACCGCCGCGGAACATCGGCGGAAGGGCATCTGCGCAGCGATTATGGAGGTGCTCACCCGGGACTTCGTGGGGCGCGGCGGCCGAGGGATGACCCTGAGCACCGGCTACCGCAGCCCGGCCTACCACATCTACCGGCGCTTCGGCTTCCGGGGCCTGGGAGAGACAGGCAAGATGATCTGGGAGGCCGAGTCCGATTTCCTGGGCAACTACTTCGCGTCGGGCATAACCGAAGTGCGCGACATTCACTGGCCGGACTGGTGCCTGCTGGACCTGCTCTACAAGATTGAATCAGGCAGCTTCCTGCGCGGTGTCTATCACGGGCATCACGGCTTGGCCGGCTACGAGGGCTGCTTTGTACGGTTTCACAGACTCATCCAGGAGCCGCCCAGCCAGTCGAAGGTGCTGACTAAGAGCGGGGGTGAAGTGGTTGGCCACGCTCTCCTGCTCCCCGATCCCCGCTGGAAAAAGGATGTGCTATTGCTAGACCTGTTCATTCACCCGCACTTTTACCAGGCGGGCGCCGAACTGCTCGAAGCAATCGAGCTGCCGCCCGATATCAAGGTGCAGGCCCATGCTGACGGCCGATCGCCGGAGAAGGTTGAACTGCTGAAGCAGCGGGGCTTTGCGCAGGAGGCAATGCTGCCCGGACAACTTCGCGACGCAGACGGCGAGCCGCTGGATGTTATTATACTAAGCACTGTCGGATAGACACCAATCATAGCGCCAAGAAGGAGTAACATCTGCATGCCAACTGTAGAAAGTGAATTAGTCATCGCCCGACCCGTGGCGGAGGTCTACGCCCTGGCCAAGGATATTGAACGTTTTCCCGAGTTCATGGCCGACGTGGAGAAGGTCGAGATCCTGGAGGACGACCCGCCCCGCCGCGTCAGCCACTGGGTCGGGGCAGTCAAGGAGTTCAATCGTACCATCGAGTGGACGGAGGAAGACTACTGGGATGACGAGGCCCACGTATGCACCTTCGCCCAGACCGAGGGCGACTTCAGCGAGTACCGGGGACGCTGGGAGTTCAACGAAACGCCCGAGGGCACGACGGTGTACATCGAGCTTGAATACGCCTACGATATCCCTCTCATCGGCGCGCTGATCAAGAACCTGCTGCGCAAGAAGATGCAGCAGAATATTGACGCAATGCTGGCCGCACTGAAGCAGAGGGCAGAACAAGGATAGGCGGCGGTCCCGCTCATCACGCCCAGTGCCACCAGCACAAAAAGAAGCGACCGGCTCCGAAACAGTGGGGGCCGGCCGCGAGCTTGTTGAAAAGTTGGTTTGCAGTGAGGCTAGATACCACCGGTGATGATTTGTGCGGCAATCTGTTCTGCATCTATCTCAAGGGTACCGTCCACAATCTTCTGCTTTGCCTCGGCGACTTTTTCCTGGCGCACTTCGGCTACCCCGCCGAGGGCCTGCTGGGCACGCTGGACCTCGGCCGCGCTCTGGCTGAGCGCCACCTGATCAGCCTGGACGACACCCGCCGGCTGGCCGGCGCTCACCGCGCTGAGCTCGACAGGTTCAGTCTTGACGGGCTCAACCGTCTTACGGATCACTTCGGATAGTTTTCTCGGATCGATTCTCATAGCCGGTGTTCCTTTTTATGTTTCAGAAATTGCTCCCTCTGTCCAGTATATCGGCAGTTTGCGACAAAGCTTTAACAATTTGTGTGACTTTAATGGCCGACCTCAAGTCTCCTGCCGTCCGTGCCGAGTTAGAATTGTTCACTCCTTGGAAAATCCCTCCTTCTCAGTCAAAATCAGGAGGGAATTATTCCGTGCCGACCTACCACACTGCACCCTGAGTCGCCTTATAGACAGTGGCTACTTCTGCATTGAGGCCTTGATTTTCCGCACTTCCTCAGCAGGCAGCGAGCCAGTGAGCACGAAGCAGAATTCCCCCGCCACCCACCACTCGCCACGCTCACTCTGGCCGTGGCGGATTTGCAGCGCCCGGGGCCCCTGGAACAGCGAGAATCGGTCTACGCCGTTGGAGAACGGCAGCCACAGCACCAGGTGTTTCTTCATCCGGGGGACCGCTACGCGGCTGCGCTCGAGTTCGAAGCCCTCCGGCAGATACCCGGGCAGCTTCGCCTTGAATCCTACCTGGCGCTGGGCCTCGTCCAGCGTCATACGTGGCAGCTCGTCGGGCATGCGCACGATCCTGCAATTCGGTGGCGGGGTGAAGACAAACAGACCGGGCGCGAACCGCGGGCGGTAATTGATGGTGGTGAAGTAGGCCGAGTAGATGACGTTACCGCGCAGGTCAAAGCGCTGCATCTTGAGTTGGACGAACTTTTCGCGGTCCACCCACAGCTTGCGCACCGGATGCCCGGCCGGGCCACTCAGCTCAATGATGTGGGTAGTTCGACTGGCAACGTGGGCATCACCGAGATAGCTGGCTTGCAGCCGTTGGGGCGGCGGCCCGTGCTGGCCAGGACTATCCTCTCCCATCCCGGGCCGAGCAGGCCGCACGTGGCTGATTATCACCTTGTTGGCTTGCGGATAGTACTCCCAGCGCGTCTTACCATCACACACCTCGAGTCGTCCCCGCCGGTCGGGAGGCTCGAGCACCTCTACGCGCTCACGGCCGCCCCCGTCACGCGATACCTTCTGCCGGAATCCGCGCACCTTCTCCCCGTGCCGAAAGACCACGACGTCGCGGTAACCTTCGTGGGGGACCTCCCGCCCGGCGCCCATGCTGCGCTTCAACACGCGCCAGGGCCAGTCGCCATCAGCCCAGGCCACCGAGCCCAGGCCGACTGCTACGACCACCAGGCCAGCTATTCCCGCCCACCACAGTACAGACCGCGATCTATTGTCACCAAAGCGTCTCACAACCACCGCTCACTGCCCCTCACCAGGTGAGTAGGAGACAAGATTCATACCCGGGTCATCAGTCACCGCAAGGCTCCGGCTATATCGGCGATGGCGCAGCTCCATCTCGTCCATTACCGGCAGGGCTACCTCGAGGGTTTTGCCGTTGTCCACAATCAATACCCCATTCGTCGGTGCTACGGAGCTGCCCTGATGCGGCAGGCTCACGAACAGGCCCACCACCAGGACCAGTGCCACAGCCGAGGCTGCTCCCCAGGCCAGTTGCGGCGAGACCAGCGGGGCCGGCGGGCGCTGCACGCCGAGGACCCGCTGCAGCCAACCGGCCCTGGCCTTGCGCCGGCGTGCCTTTATCCGACTCGTGACCATCAGCGCGAAGTTCTCCGGCGCCCGGCGAGTGTCCAGCGACCTCAGCGAATCCGTGATCGCTGTCATCTGCCGGACGTACCGCGCGCAGGCCTGGCATTCCCGCAGATGCTGCTCGATCTCCTGTCGGACTTGCTCAGAGCGCTCCTCGGCTGGAACTGACACAATTATTCTCTTAAGCTTTGCGCAGCGCATCTCTAGCCCACCTCTGGACCTCTTGATCCTCTGATCTGTCTTACTCCAACGTCAAATCCTCGATGTCTATACTGGCTGCCAGGATCTCCCGCAACTGATTGCGGGCATTAAACAGGCGACTCTTCACTGTACCCACTGGACAACCAAGAATCTCGGCGATCTCCTTGTAGCTCAGCCCTTCAACGTCGTAAAGCGTAATGACCGACCTGAGCTTGGGCGATAACTGCCCGATGCCGGCAGCAACGATTTGCTGCAGCTCGGCGCTCTCCACCTCGCCAGCCGGCCCACGCCCCGGAGCACGCAGTTCCCGTCCCAGTTCCCCGTCGTCGGTCTCGATCGGCCTGTCTAATGAGAAGGTGCCGGAACTGCGCCGGTTCCGCGCTCGGGCCGCATCAATAGCCAGGTTACTGGCGATCCGGTATAGCCATGTCTGAAAGCTCGACGCCGCGCGAAATCCCGCCAGATTCTCGTAAGCGCGGATGAAAACCTCCTGGGCGACATCCTCCGCTTCCGTCGGGTCATGAAGCATCCGGGATAGGTAGTTATAGATCTTATCCTGGTATTCACCAACCAGCATCCCGAAGGCGTCGTCATCGCCCTCTTGGGCCTGTTTTACCAGGGCGGGAATGCTTCCCGCCCTTGCTGCCGCCTCAGACATCATTTTAGACGTATCCCTACCAACAAGGTTCACTTGTCACCCCGGCCCCTGGCGTCCGCACTGGCTTTCTCCTCAGCTTTCTTCTTCCTCGTCGGCCTGGTCGGAGCCAACGAAGATGCGGCGCTCAAAGTACGGGTGATATCGGGACCAACGATCGGCCTGGTCCTGGTATTGGTCAATGATGCTCTGGAAGCCCGCCACCCGCGCGTCCAGATTATCGGCGTAGTGCAGCGCGCAGGCCTCGGGCGTCGCCGGCACCACCGGTGCGCCCCACTCGCGCTGGCCGTGGTGGCTGAGCAGAGCGTGGCTGAGCAGATCGGCCAGATGTGGCGGGAAATCCGCGATTTGGGCCAGCTTAGCAGTAACCATCCGGTCGGTCAACACCACGTGCCCCACAAAGCTGCCGACATCGGTGTATTCGTAGGCCAGCTCCCCCCCAAGTTCGTAAATCTTGCCCAGATCGTGCAGCAGCCCCGCGGTGATGAGCAGGCCCCGGTCCAACTGCGGATGCAGCTCCTGGGCCTTCTTCACCAACTCCACCACGCTAAGCGTATGCTCCAGCAGCCCACCGCGGTAGGCATGATGGAGAGTCTTGGCACCGGGCGCGGTGGCGAAGCGATCCAGCAGTTCCTCGTCCCCGAAGACCCCCTCGAGCACCGCGCGCAGGTACTCGTTGTCAACTTCTGCGATATTCGCCTGGAGCTGCTCGACCATCTCTTCGCGACTGCGCTTACTGCACCGGACAAAGTCCGCCGCATCGTACTTCTCCGGCGGACAGATTTGCAGCCTCTGGACAATAATCTGCGCCTGGCCCTGATACTCCTCCACCCGTCCGGTGACCGTGACCACCTGCCCCACCTGGAGCTTGGCGGCAATCGGCTCGGCGTTATCCCACATGCGCGCCGCAAGCTGCCCGCTGCGGTCGCCCAATGTCAGGTTGAGATACTTGCCCTTCTTCGGATCCCGGAAGGGCGCCAGGTTCATCTCCCTGATCACAAACGGCGCAGCGATGTCATCGCCTACGTTGAGGTCAGTTACCAGTGGTTTGGACATTGAATCTCTATCTCCTCCCAAGTTTTCGGTACGACAGGCGTCCCGCCTGTCGGCACTCCGTCAATTCTCTACCTCTCTTCTAATCCCTCACACCACAGGTACTGATATTCGAAGCCGTCCTCCACCAATCGCGCTTTGACCGGGTTATTAAGCATATAATGCAGTTTCTCTTCGAACTCACTCTCGTTGCGAACGATGCGATCAAAGCTCTCCTCAGCCCACAGCCGTCCTGTTGCACCGCGCTTCTGGTTTACGGCGTGGGCCGCATAGCTCTTGACACTATGGAGTATTTCCGCCAACGAATAGTATTGTCGCGGCGGGACAGGCGTCTCGCCTGTCGAGCCTTCGTTCGGTAGGACAGGCGTCTCGCCTGTCCGGCTCGGAATAGGCAAGGGCCGAGCGAGTACATGCACATGATCAGGCATCACCACAATGCTGTGAACGCGCCATTTTCTCCTATTCCAATAGAGGCAACTTGAAAGGACTATCTGCCGTTCGTCTTCAGTGAATTGACCTTCCCGCAGTCGGAAGGTGATGAAGTATGTTGCCCCGGCCTGTTCCCAATGCGGCAAGTGTCTTCGCCTGCACCTCAATTCCGGTGTCGCAGGCGGCACAGCAGGCCTTTCGCCCACCAAATGACTATCACTTGCGGCATCTTTGTGGACAGGCGAGACGCCTGTCCTACCGTCACTTTCCTTTGGCACTATCGCCTCACAGAGACACAGTGGCCCGCCTACTCACTCGGCCACCGCCGAATGATCTGAGCAATCCGCTGCGTTAAGCTCCCGGGGCTCGCGCAGGCCCTTTGTGGGCTGATCGAGGCCACAAGCTGTTGTCCTATTCGCGACGGGCCGGCGATAATCCTGCCCGAACAGCACAGGCCGCAGGTTCCTGCCACCCAGACGGCGGGCTTGACAAAGTCCAGCGGCCAGAATACAATGATAGATGCAGTCAAGGTCGCAGCAAACTTCGCAGCTACGGAAGGTGAAAGCCATGGCACCAGCCCCGCCACTCCGCTGTCTCAGCACACCGATCCTTTGCCTGATGCTCGCCGTAACTCTCCTCACCGCTTTTGCCGCGCCGCTATTCGCCGAAGAGCCGCTCAGCGCCGAGCAGGTCCAGGAGATACTGGCTGGTGGCGAGAGCCTGGCCGGAATGGACTTTTCCCAGGCCAAGCTGGCCGGGGTCGAGTTCAAGCAAATCAGTCTCGAGTCAACTAAGTGGATAGAGGCCGATCTGCGCGGCGCCGAGTTTCTGGGCGTTGACCTGCGAAGTGCTGAGATCATCAACACCAACGCTCGCGGCGCCAGCTTCTGTGGTTGTGATCTGTCCGGAGCGGTTCTGCGTGATAGCGACCTATCGGGCGCGTCGTTCAAGAACATCCTGCTATGGGGTACTGTCCTGGAGAACGTCCGGCTGGCCGGCGTCCACTTCGAGGGCCTGCGCCTCTCGCCCAGCGGCGCAACTCACCTGGCGGCGCTGGCCGCGGCGCTGCGGATTGTTACCGCCCGGGCTGCCGAAGACGGCGTGACCAGTCACCCGCTGACTGCGCCGGAGTTTGTGGCCGGACTGACCGGCGACGCTTTTGCTTTTGTCTACGATCCCCAGAATCCGGGGGCATGGCCGGGCCAGCCCTTCGCCCGCAATCCCCTG
>CAYNMY010000005.1:0-15787 GCA_964398275.1 uncultured Armatimonadia bacterium
ACATCTTCATCACCGTACTGCCGCCGCTGTTGGGGCTGGCGGGCACGGAAGTACACGTTTCCATGGGGCAGATAGCTGAGAGCGTCTTTATCTACCTGGGCATTCCCTTCCTGGCCGGCATTATTACCCGTTTCTCGCTTATTCGGGCCAAAGGCCGGGAGTGGTACGAGCAGCAGTTCATCCCCCGCATCAGCCCCATCACGCTCATAGCTCTACTCTTCACCATCGTGGTGATGTTCTCACTCAAGGGCGAGCACATCGTGCAGCTTCCGCTGGATGTGGTACGCATCGCGGTCCCCCTGCTTATCTACTTCGTGGTGATGTTCCTGGTCTCGTTCTTCCTGAGTATGAAGGTCGGCGCTACCTACCCCCAGACAGCGACGCTGTCGTTCACCGCAGCCAGTAACAACTTTGAGTTGGCCATCGCCGTGGCGATCGCAGTCTTTGGCATCCAGTCAGGCGAGGCTTTTGCTGCGGTCATCGGCCCCCTCGTGGAAGTGCCAGTGCTGATCAGCCTGGTGAAGGTGGCTCTCAGACTGCGACGAAAGTACTTCGCGCCGGAAAGACTAGGCAATACCGCTGTGTAGAGGGCCGAAATATAGGGATCGATCCAGCGGAAGTGAAGCCGCGATCAAGTCGGCGGTGATACCCTCGCCGAAGTCTTCCGTCGCCTCCATTTTGTAGATAGACGGCTGCAAACACGCGTTGACTTGATATTCAATAAGTGTTAGACTAGAGAAGATACTCATCAACAATTATCGTGATGGGAGCGATTGAGCAACTCTGGATAGGAGGCAGGATGATGAGAAGGACAAAGCAGCTATTGTTGGCAGGACTGGCAATGACGGCAGTGATATGGCTTCTAGGCGGGTGCGGTGGGTCTGATAGTGGGCCTCAGAGTATGGAACCAATGAGTCTAGCCCAGGCGCGTGCCCCGGTAGTCGCCGATGCGACTGGATTGGCGAAGGTGATCATCGGCTTCAAGCAACATCCTGGCGCGAGCGAACAGGCACTGGTCCGAGGCCAGGGTGGCAAGGTCAAGTATGCGTATAGCATCATCCCCGCCATCGCCGCGACCATTCCGCAACAAGCCGCCGACGCGCTCGAGCGCAATCCCAACGTCGAGTACGTCGAGGGCGACGCCCAGGCCCAGGCGCTGGAGGATGAACTCGTCTGGGGCGCCGACCGAATTGATGCAGAAGTAGTATGGGGGGGCGCGGAGGATGCTTTCGATATTGCGGGCGGATTGACCGGTGCAGGCGTCAAGGTCGCAATTCTCGACAGCGGCATTGACTACACGCACCTCGACCTCGACGCCAACTACGTAGAGGGAAAGAGCTTCGTTTCATACACAGCCGACCCCATGGATGACGACGGTCACGGTACGCACTGCGCTGGTATCGTGGCCGCCGAAGACGATGGCGCCGGCATCATCCAGGTGGCACCCCAGGCCTCCCTGTACGCGCTGAAAGTGCTGGATGCAAACGGCTCCGGCTACTACAGCGATATCATATTGGCGCTGCAGTGGTGTATTGACAACGGTATGCAGGTGGCCTCTATGAGCTTTGGCGGGGGCGACTCGCTGGCGCTGCACGACGCGTGCGACGCGGCCTACGCGGAGAACGTGCTCTTGGTGGCCGCTGCTGGCAACAACGGCAAGTCTCCGGGCAGAAGCAATAAGAGTACCGTGGACGCGCCCGCCATGTACGACTCCGTGATCGCGGTGGCCGCAACCGACCAGAGCGACAACCGCGCTTCCTTCTCCAGCACCGGGCCGGCGGTCGAGCTGGCCGCGCCGGGCGTGGGTATCCTCTCTACCATCCCTGGTGGAAGCCATGACGAGAAGAGCGGCACTTCCATGGCCTGCCCCTACGTCAGCGGGGTGGCGGCACTGGTTATAGAGAGCGGCGAGAGCTCCGCAAGTGCCGTGCGCGACCAGATGAACACCACCGCCGAGGACCTGGGTGATCCTGGTCGCGATCCGTACTATGGTTACGGACTGGTGGACGCTGAGGCGGCAACCGCACCCCCGAACGAGCGCCCTACCGTTTCCATCGCGAGTCCGGCTGACGGTTCAACCTTTGACTCTGGAGCCACCATTCTGTTTGAGGGAACGGCGAGTGACACAGAGGACGGCAACCTGACGGCTAGCTTGGTCTGGACCTCCAATAACGACGGCCAGATAGGGACGGGAGGCAGCTTCAGCACAACCCTGAGCGATGGCACGCACGCCATCACGGCGGCAGTGGTTGACGCGGGCGGCAAGAGTGGTAGCGACGCCATTACAATCACCGTCGGAGCGCCACCCGCTGGCACGGGAGCTATTGCTGGAAAGGTCATAGATAACACTGGCAGAGGCATTCGCGGCGCGACTGTAACCGTAGAGGATACCGGCCAATCGGCCACGGCCAATCCCGCCGGACGCTACAAGATCCAAAACGTGCCCGCCGGGAATCACGAAGTTACCGCCTCAGCTGACGGCTATGCGGATCTGACCAAATCTGTAACGGTATACGCAGGGCAAACGACTACAGTTGACTTCCAGCTGTGACACCGAGCGGGCAAGGCATATTGCCCGTGGCCTGGACACAAGAACTGCTGTATATTGCCAGAAAACGCCCTGCCAGCTCACGCGGACAGACAACTGTCCCTGACGCCGTAGCTTCGGCGTCACAGTCCAGCTCTCCGAGCTAATTGGCCGCTTCTTCACTACGTCGCTTGAAGTCTGAGGATAAGATCACAGATCGTTGATGCTTGCCGCAGAGCAGGTGGGGACAGAGTGGAAGAAACAGCAGGCGCAGTATTTGCCCTGGCCTTTTTCGTGTTCTATTTTCTGTTCATCGGGACAATGGTGCTGGTGAGCCTGGGCAGTTGGGTGGTGACGATCCTAGCGGTGCTGGACTGCGCCCGGCGCGACTTCCCCGACCCCAATACGCGGGCGCTGTGGTGCGTGGTAATCGTGGTCACCAAGTGGCTCGGGGCGCTGGTCTACTACATAGTCGTCTACCGCACCAACGACCCGCCGATACAGCAGTCTCGCATCACAGCCACCTCTGCCCACGCCGCGCCGCAGTAGGATACCAAGTGCAAGCGGCCGCCGGGGAGGGTGTCGGCGACCGCTTGTCCGTCTATCGAGCTCCGAGCGAGCGTGGCTTAGCTAAAGAGCCCGGCCAGCCAGCCGAATAGTGCGGCGAGCACGCCCGGGTTGCCTGGCGGCTGTGGATTTGCCCCGGTCTGGACCTGCTCACTTGCTCCCAGCGCTTTCAGTTCCTCATCGGTGAGCACCGTCTTGCCCTCTGAGCCGATCTCGATGACCTTGTCGCCAAGGATCACCAGAACGTTATCCCCCACGCTCATCTGACTGTTGAGCTGCGGAAAGTTGCGGCTGAGCTGGAAGTGGGCCTCGGAGTAAGCCTGGACCTGGAGCGCAATCTCCATATCCGGCTGGTAGCGTGTGTCCTCCCAGCGACCCTGGCGCTGGACGTAGCCGCGCTGGCCGACGTTCTGGATGTTGGCGATGCGCTGCACTTTGCCCGCGGCGTCGAAGTAGGTGTTTGTCGTGTATACACCGCTCTGCTGCTGCATCACCTGGGCGTTTTGCGCGCGGGAGGTGGCGCCGGCGCCGACGGGCCTGGCATACCCGTATCTCATCGCTGCCCCGGCCCGCTCTGACGCCTCAGCCAGCGGTACCGCGCGGTCCTCTTCCGCCAGGAAGGCCGTATACTCGGTCAGGATCCCATATTCCAGGCTGAGCTTGACGATCTCGTCCACCAGCTCCTTGTCCTCGCCGCTCAGGCGGATCTGGTCGAGCAGGTAGCCGATCTTGCGGGCGGCCCACAGCGCCGCGATGTGGTCAGTCCCCTTCTTCACTTCGGGGAACTTGCAGTCGAGCGTGAAGCTCTTCGACTCGTCTCTGGCTGCGCCACTGAGGCGGATAGTCGTGCGGCCGGCGGTGTCACGCTCGTAGCGCCCAAAGACCTCAAGCTGCGAGCCGTGGAAGAGGTCGGGCAGCTCGCGGGGGAAGCGGTCGTAAGTATCCACGCTGCCGTAGTCCAGACTGAGTTCGGTCAGCAGCGGCTGGGAGATCTTCGCGAAGAAGCTGGAGACTTTGACTTCAATGTCTTCAGTAGGCCGGACATAAGTGGTCAGCCCGCCGTTGTCCTGCGACAGCTTATCGAGGAAATTGGTGTTTACGTCGTAGCCGACGCCGAAGATAAAGAGACGGGTCGGCGTCGCACTCATCTCGTCTGCCTCCTCGCCTACGTTCTTGATAATCTGCGCCTCGTCGGTAACGCCGGCAGTCGGCTGGCCGTCGGTCAGGAAGACGATGTAGTTGACCTCGCCCTGCTTGCGCTGCGCAAGGGCAGTGCGCAGGGCAGTGTCAATGTCGGTGCTGCCAGTCGCGTCGAAACCCTTGATGAACTTCCGCGCCTCTTCGATGTGGTCCTCTCGCGCGGGGACGAGCCTGCCCTCGAAATCCCGGATGCTACTGCTGAAGGCGACGATATTGAAGTTGTCTGCGGAGTTAAGGCTGTTGACGCAGAAGGTGAGCGCGTCCCTGGCCTGCTCGATCTTCTCGCCGCTCATGCTGCCGGAGGTGTCCAGGACAAAGAGGATGTTCTTGGGAACGACCTCGCTGTCGTCTTGCTGCTCAACAGTCGGGGCCGCCAGGAACAGGTAGAAGCCGTCGTCGCCGGCCTCCTTGAACGTAATAAGACTGAGGCCGATCGGGTCGTCGGCCACGTTGTAATACAGGAGGATGTCGCGCTCGGGCAGGACATCATTGGCCTCGTAGGAGGCCCGGACGTGGTTGTCGCTGAGCTTGCTTACGTCCATCTCGTGCGTGGGCGAGTAGACGCTGCCGATGGCCCGCTGGGAGTGGATGTCGGCAGTGAATACTACCGACTCAATCGGCTTGTGCGAGAGCTTCTCGGGGCTGAGTGGGTAGAGGTAGCTGATCAGCCCGTTGTCGTAGGTAAGCACCTCGGAGTAGCGCAGCTCGATGCGCCGCTCACTCTTAGGGGGAATCGGGAAGATGCGCGCCTGGTAGGCGTTGTTGCCCGCGTAGGTGAGCAAGGCCGGGTCCTTGCGCCGGCGCACGATGTCCTCGTAGATCTTCTGCGCTTCGTCCTTGTCCAGCAGCCGCGCCTTGATTTCCTCGCCGTCGACGATAAGCGTGAACTTGTTGACCACTGCGCCGGGCGGCAGGGGGAAGAGATAAGTGGCCTCCATCTCGCGGCGGCCCTCGTTGACAAAGACCTGGTCAACATAGGTGGTGCAGACCTGGTCGCGGATCTCGCTTTTGACGTGGTGGTACTTGACGGTGAAGTACGGCTCGTCGGCGATGATCGCGTGAGGCGGTCCGGGGATCAGCATTCCGTCAGCAAAAGCAGCAACACCAGCAAGAATGGTCAACGTCAGCGTCAGTAGAATACCGTAGCGCAGCATGACTCTCACCCCTGTTCGGATTTATCTGCGTCGGATTATTAGACGCAAAGGCTAGCCGGATTGTTCCCTGGGCTGTAGTCTGGTGAGCTAGTAGTCGCTGACGTCAATTGGCATTATTTGGTGGCGGCGTATTTCGGGCTCCTGGGTACGAGTCGGGCCGGCCTCGCTACGCTCGACACGGCCCCTCCAAGGATAGAGGCGGGAAGCGAGATGCGGGAATCAACGACAAGGCAAATGGCCCGCCTCACCCCCCACCCCTCTCCCTATGGGAGAGGGGTGAAGAACAACGGCTGGCGCTAAAGGCGCGAGCAATCTTAGGCTGGCTTATGCAAGTAAGTACGAGTAAGAGATGGAGCAAAGGTGAAGAGCGCAGCGAATAGCTTCGCAGTGCTTCTATCCGGGCCAAAAAAAATTCTGCAAATATAGAAGGAACTAGCGCACAAAGCGGGAATAGAAGTGAGGGATAGCGTTGAAGTTACGGTGATCGGATCGGGGCCGGCTGGTGACGACGCACTCATAAGTTTGGAATAGGAACATATTCGTATGAAGGGAGGTGAATCACAATGCCCAATGCCAAAGACATAATGACTACACGGGTGGTCACAGTCGGACCCAATGACAAAGCCGCAGATGCTATCGCCAAGCTGGTCAAGCGGAAGGTCAGCGGCATGCCGGTGGTGGACGACGCGGGTAAGGTCGTCGGGATGCTGACCGAGGCCGACCTGCTGGCGGCGCGCTGGAACCAGAAAGTGGAGAGCTGCATGACGAAGCAGGTGATTAGCGCAGCAGCCAACGCGTCCCTGAAGTCCATCGCCGATACGCTGCTCAAGAAGAAGATCAAGCGCGTGGCCATCGTAGACAAGAACAAGAAGCTGTTGGGCGTCGTCAGCCGGCGCGACATTCTGGCCACGAAGGTAAAGTAGATTTGGCCGCACTCCCCGTTGTGTTGGCAGCCCCTGATCCCCCAGGGGCTGCCAAGCTGTATGGACAAACGGAGGTACTGGTGGCCACGACGGTGAAGTAGCCCACCGAACTTCTGCACAGGCAGTATGGCTTATGGCGATATCATCATCCAAACCCAACCACCAGACTGAACTCAAGCGACGTGCAGCGGCCGCACCGGCAGAGCGCGGGCAAGCGGTGACAGGGCGCGCGCTGGTGCTGGGGGCAATCGGGGCGGTGACCATAGCCCTGGGCACGATGTATGGGGTCCACGTACTGCGGGGCTCGCCGATGGCTTATGACTACGGCACCCCCGCAGCGGTATTCGTCCTGTTCGTGCTGGTAGCCGGGCCCAATCTGCTCCTGCTGCGTGTGCGCCGGGGCCTGGCCCTGACCAGCGCCGAGCTTATTACCATATACAGTATGATGATAGTAGCCTGCGCGGTATCCACGTGGGGATTGGTCGGGCACTGGATACCCGAGGCCACCGGCGTCTTCTATTACGCTTCCCCCGAGAACAATCTGGGCGAAACCATCGCGCCCCACATCCCGCCCTGGCGGCGGCCTGAGGGCGCCGAGGGGGGTGCACCGGTCATTCAGTATATGTACGAAGGGCTCCCCCCCGGGGGCCGGGTGCCGTGGGGAGCCTGGCAGCCCTTCCTCCTGGGCTGGCTCCCCTTCCTGTTTACCCTCCAGTGGGTAATGATCTGCGCGATGGTGCTGCTACGCAAGCAGTGGGTGAGTAACGAGCGGCTCTCTTATCCGCTGACCTATCTGCCCCTGTCATTGGTCGGCGCTGAGACTCAGGGCTGGCCGATGATTCTGAAAAAAACTACGTTCTGGATCGGCTTCGCTATCGCCTTTGTGACCCTCAGTTTCATCGCGCTGAATAATTACTTCCCCAGCATGCCTCGGCCTAACCTTATCCACCAGGTAACAATTATCGAGAACGTGTTGTCAACCTACATCTGGATCAGCTTCGCGCTGGTGGGGTTCTACTACCTGGTGCCGCTCGAAGCCAGCTTCAGCGTCTGGTTCTGGTTCATGGTAACCAAGCTCCTGCGGACCCTGCAAGTGGTACTGGGACTACCCCTGAGCACCCCCGGGCTGGATCGCAATGGGGGCTTGTGGGGCAATCTGTCGTTTGGCACCATGATCGGGATGATGGGCAGCACGATGTGGGTCGCCCGGCGTCACCTGGCCTCGGTCTGGCAAGTAGCCATGGGCCGGGAAACCGAAGCGGACAGCGGGGAGGCTATGTCGCTGCGCCTGGCCTTTTGGGGGCTGGTGGCCGGGTTGGTGGTAATGGTCTGGTGGCTGGCGGCCAGTGGATTGCCCGTCATTGCCGCGGTATTGCTGGTCATCGCCTTCCTGATTGTCTATATCGTTATGACGCGGGTGGTGGTGGAAACCGGGATGTCGGTGGCCCAGTCGCCGATATATCCGCCCCATGCGGTATCGGGATGGCTGGGCTATGAGGTACTGGGCAACCAGGGCATCGTCGCGCTGATGCTCGCATACACCTGGACAGTGGAGCGGCAAACCTCGACGCTGGGGTCGGCCGCCCACAGTCTGAAAATGGCGGAGAAGATCAAAGGCGGCCAGCGGCTGCTGGTGATAGGACTGGTGGCGGCGGCGGTGCTGGCCATCGTCAGTGCCACGTGGCTACAGGTGGATGTGGCTTACCGGGAAGGCGGCATCAACCTGAGTCGGGGCCTGTTCGCCTGGCCGGCGCAATATCCCGCCACGCGCTGGGCCGGTCCCTACCTGGAGGCGCCGCCGGACTGGTCAGTAGCACCGCTGATGGTGCAAATGCTCGGCGCGGGCATCTACCTGGCGCTGGCCGCAATGCGCTTCCGCTACGCCAACTGGCCGTTCCATCCCATCGGGCTTACCATTGCCACCCACTGGGTGGTCAACTGGATCTGGATCAGCCCACTGCTCGCCTGGCTAATTAAGAGTACCATCCTGCGCTACGGCGGGCTCAAAGGCTACGATGTACTGCGGCCGGTCTTCCTGGGTTTGATATGCGGGCAGTTCACGTGCAAGGGATTCTGGCTGATTATTGACTACTTTGCCGGTCATACCGGCAATTCGCTGGGGTTGATGTAGTAAACGCCGACAGTACGTATCAATCGGGAACGAGGTACAACCATGATCAAGCTCTCTGGATGTATCGAAATGCTCTTCGCCGAGATCGAGGAGTTCAGCGCGCGCATACCGGCGTGCGCCGAAGCCGGCCTGGACGCCATCGAGTTCTGGGGGTACTCAAACAAGGACCTGGACGCCATCGCTGGCGCCTGCCAGGCATCGGGGTTGCCGGTATCGGCAATGGTGGTGGAAGCCCCCGAGGGCATGATAGACCACAGCCTGGCCGACAAATTCGCGCAGGCGACTGAGCAGGCCATAGCGGCAGCACAGACAGTGGACTGTAAGACGCTAATCTGCGTCACCGGCAACATCGAGGACTACGCCTACCGCAACCAGGCCCACGCCGGTGTGGTGGCGTGCCTGAAGACGGCCGCTCCTATCGCCGAAGCCGCCGGAGTGACCCTGGTGCTCGAGCCGCTGAACGTCCTCGTGGACCACCCGGGCTACTTCCTTACCTCCAGCATCGAAGGTTTTGAGATCGTCGAGGAGGTCGGCAGCCCGGCGGTGAAGCTGCTCTACGATATCTACCACCAGCAGGTCACCGAGGGGAACCTGATCGCCAATATCACCGACCACGCTGAGCTGCTCGGCCACTTCCACGCCGCCGATGTCCCCGGCCGCCACGAACCAGGCACCGGCGAGATTAGCTATGCCAACGTGCTGGCGGCGATCTCGGAGATGGGCTACGAGGGCTACATCGGGCTGGAGTACAAGCCGACGGGACCGACGGCGCAGACGCTGGCGCAGATCCTGGCAATCCGGGATGAACTGAACGGGTAAGCAAGGGCAGCGCAGCTTACCGCTGGCTCACCGTGAACGGGCGGATGAGTAGCGCCTGCGGCGCCACACATTCGCCCGTACAGAGAGCAACGACGGAAGGTGGGCCGCGAGATTGAGCTCTGTCACTCGCCGAAGCGCAGGATGCCGAAGCGCTCCTTTTCGTGATAGCTCATGCGGAAGGTCGGCGACCAGCCGCTATGTCGGCGCGGGTCCTGGCTGCTCAGCACGTAGCGATTGCGGTATAGCACCAACCATGACGCAGACAGTTATCAACAGCATAAGCCTGACCAATCGGCCCATCATTCCCATCAACTCCCTGTGTCAAAGACTTGGCTTGGACACGGCGCAGTGACCAGCGGCGATCACACCTTGACTTCTTTTCCGGCCTCGCCGGAGGCGTAGATGCCGTCCAGGATACGCTGGGTTATCAACGCCTGCTCGCCAGGTACCGGCGAGGGTTGGCCCTGGCGGATCGCCTCGACAAAGGCGTCTATCTCGTCAACAAAGCTATTCTCGCCTACCGGCGCGCCAATCTGCGGCGTGTAGTTGACCAGCATGCCCTCCTGCTCATTGACCAGAGTCGGCGGCGAGTACTGCAGGCCGCCCTTGGTCCCGCACAGGACGATGTTTCGCTGGGCGATCTCCTCGGTGACATTCAACGCCCAACTGGTCTGGACCGAGAGCGTAGCGCCGTTCTTGAACCTAATAAGGCCCGCGGCCATATCTTCCGGCACGGTGTACTTGCGCGGATTGTGCTTCATTAGCGTTCGCTTGTTGGCGAGCTTGAGGTAGGTGCCGGCGCTGACGGTGACAGGCTCGGGGAAATCCATGAGCCATAGCGCCATATCCAGAATATGGACGCCGAGGTCATAACAGGGACCGCCCGCCGACGCCTCGGCATCAATGAATTGGCCCCACGCCGGTACCCCGCGCGGGCGCAGGAGAGTGCAGTGGCCCCAGTAGACGTCGCCAACCAGCCCGGCATCCACCCAGCGACGCAGCGTCTGGCCATCGGAACCGAAGCGCATAACCTGGGCGACCATCAACAGCCGCCTGGCCTTCTTTCCGGCGGTAATCATCCGGCGGCAATCGCTTGCCGAGGTTGCCACTGGCTTCTCTACGAGCACGTGACAGCCGGCCCGGAACGCCGCGATTGTCGGCGCCCGGTGGTAGGAATTGGGCGTGCAAATATCCACCGCATCAAGCTCAACCTGCTTGAGCATCTCGCGGTAGTCTTCGAACAAAGCCCCCGGACTAATGCCCCAGCGCTCAGCAGTCCCCTCCCGGGCCGGGCGGCTGATATCGCAGACCGCCACTATCTCGGCGTGAGCGTTCTGCTGCCACCCCGCCATATGAGCCTGGGCAATGCTGCCGGCGCCGATCAGTCCTACGCGCAGTGGTTTGGGCATCAACACAACCTCCTTCGCACCCCCGGCTGGTTTGGCCAGAGGGCAACTTGAGTGGTATTGCTGTAACCCGGCCGGCCGTTTTGTCTAGACCGACCAGTACTGCTCCAGAATCGGCCGTAGGTAGGCCATATCCTCACGGGTCTGCTCGACAACTTCGTCGGTATTCAGACAACGGAAGCTATGCCCGCCCTTGTACTCGCTGTGGATGGTGATGCCCCCGTCAAAGCCAGTGCCCGCCAGCAGCTCAAATACCTCGGGCCATTGCACCATGCCCTCGGCCAGCGGGACCAGCTTCAGATCGAAGTTCTTGGGATTGTCGTCCGTCGGATTGTGCTCGAACCTCACATCTTTGATGGCGACGAGCTTGATCCACGGCGCCAGGAGGTCCATGCACAGCTTCCAGCCCGAGCGGGCACCCTCGGCAACCATGTGGCCCGGATCAATGAAGGCGCCAACATGCTCGGGATTGCGCCCGCGCAGGATCTCCCAGACTACCGCACCATTAGCAGTCACATCATCGCCGGAATGGATATGCAGCCCAGCCCATACCCCGTACTGCTTGGCGATCGCCTCCAGGTCAACCATCTTGGCCTGGGCCTCATAGACGCTTTTTTCCAGAGTGCCAAAGCCCTCGTAATGCCAGTAGCCCAGCTTGATCCACTGCACACCGCACTCAGCAGCCGTGGCAAAAACATCCTCGACATGGTCCTCGTCGGCCGAGGTGATGTCGGTGGTCAACATCGGCACTTCGATGCCAACCTGCTCGAGCGTTGCCACCGCCGCAGGCAGCCCCTCCCTCACGTCCTCGCGCTGGACGTAACCGTTGGCGCGAACCGTGAGGTCCATTCCCGGGATGCCCAGGTCCTGCAGAGCCTGGCCAGCCTTCTCGATCGAATAGTCCTGCAAACTCTTGGCAAACATCATCAGCTTCATAACACGACAACTCCCTTTCTTTAGCGCTATCTGGGTGCTCCGGACACCTGCGGCGAGACCCTATCTGGATTATGAGTCTCCGTCAACATGCTCGTAGCCCACGGACGACTCCGCGACGATAAACTGGTCGTCCGGGTAGAAGGCAGGGGTGCAGACTACCATGGTAACAAACCCGCCCCGCCCACCGTGTACGGCCCCCGCCGGGATGTAGATGGCCGTGCCCGGATAGACCTCGTAATCCTTGCCGTTGATATTCATATAACCCCAGCCGGCCAGGATATAGTAGATCTCTTCGATTTCGTTGTGGTAGTGCATCTTGGAGTCCGCGATGCTGACGATGTGCATACTGCTCTTGCTGCCATCCTGAGCAGTGATGATGCGACGGCTGCCCCCGCAGGTCTCGCGGACCAACTCGGTGTCCATCTCGTGGCGTATTACAGGCTCTTTGCCCATCGCTCAATTACCTCCAGCACAGAGTAAAGCTGGAATTGTATTCCCCGTCCAGCTTATCACACCTTCTTCGCCGCCAGCAAATCGGCGCACACCCGAAAACGCCGGGGAAGGAGACGCGGCAGGCGAAGCGGAATACATGCGCCGAGTAGTACCACTATTCAGGAGGTAGTAATCATGTCCCGCCACGTCACTGTCGCCAGCGTTTCCACAAAACCCAGCTTCTCTCCCGACACCGATATGAATCAGCTGCTCGACGAGGCCGCCCACTACGCCGGCCGCGCCCGCCAAATGGGTGCCGACATTCTCGCGTTCCCGGAGATCTATCCACAGATAGGTTCGAAGAAGCAGCAGGCGGAGGCCGCCGAGGAACTGCCCGGGCCGACCACGCAGCGAATGATGACCGAGGCCAAGAAGCTAGGTATGTATCTGATCTGGCCGTTGTATGCGCAAGAGGGCGACCAGGTCTTCAATGCGGCCGTGCTCATTGACCGAGACGGGGAGATCAGCGGCGTCTATCACAAGATGTACCCGACCGTGACCGAGATTGAAGGGGGCATAAGACCGGGCAGCGACGCGCCCGTGTTCGAGACCGACTTCGGCAAGATCGGGATGGCGATATGCTACGACCTCAACTTTCGCGATATTATGACCGGATTGAAGGCGAATGGTGCCGAGGTGATCTTCTTCTCCTCGGCGTACCGCGGGGGCCTGCAAGTCAGAGCGTGGGCTTTTGAGCTGGGCTGCTACATTGTATCTGCCATCATGACCGACCTGGGCCAGATAGTTGACCTGACCGGGCGGCAGTTGGTGGAGTCGTATTTCGCCCAGCCGGTGGTCGCCCGCGATATCAACCTGAACCGGCGCCTCCTGCATATGGACTTCAACTGGGATAGAATGGACGAAATGCTCAAGAAGTACGGCTCCGACTTGACCTTCGATTTCGTCAGCCCCGAAGGATGCTACGCGATCGGCTGCGAGCGCGAAGGGCTCGATATTGAAGACGTAATTGACGAGTTCGGGCTGGAACGACGCGACGATTACTTCCGGCGGGCCAACGCCGTGAGGGCTGCCGCCCTGGCCGACTGAAACCGGGCGCTACCCAACCCCGGAAGTGGGCCGGATAGTTGACACAATGAGCTATTTGTAATAAGGTAAGGTTGACGTATATACGAGTGTCCTTAGGGAGGCGAATGTTTTGCGCTTGCAAGGGAGAATCAAGTGGTTCGATGGTCGGAAGGGCTACGGCTTCATCGAGCAAGATGCCGGCGAGGACGTCTTCATCCACTACTCGGCTATCACCATGGAAGGGTTCAAGACCCTCAATGACGGGGAACTGGTGGAGTTCGAGATAGCCGAGAGCGAGCGCGGCCCCCAGGCCGAGAATGTCACACGCGTGGGCGGGCCGCCGGAAGAAGCCGCCGAGGAAAGTACAGCGCAAGAACAAGAAGAACAAGAAGAACAAGAACCAGAGCAAGACGAAGGCGGCTGGTAATGGTAGCCACGGGCTAGCCAGCCCGGCCGTTAGGTGCCCCATCGCAATCTGATTGCCCCGTGAACTGACAACTTCAACTGGCGGGCGCGTCAACACGGCGCACCAGCAAGGGAGCTTACGACAGGGGATTTGGTGCTTAGATGCTAGTGAATTACCAGGGACGTAACACTGAGATTACTGATGCCTTTCGCCGACATGCCGATCCACGTATCGAAGGACTAAGCCAGTATTTTGAGCGGATAGCCGACGTCAGAATCGCCGTTTCGCAGCAACGCCACCTAATGACCGTAGAAATCACGGTTAACGCCGATGGTACGCTGATCCGTGCCGAAGACTGCTCCCATGATGCGCTGTCGAGTTTCGATAAGGCCCTCGCGCGGGTGGAGCGGCAAATCCGCAAGTACAAGGGTAAACTGCACAGCCGGGGGCGACAGACCCGGCCGGGCAGCGTAGATAACCCGGAAACCGAGCCGGCAGGGACCGGGGCAGAGGAAGCGGCAACGCCACAACAACTGGACGAAGTGAGAATAGTCCGAACCAAGAGTCACGTGCTCAAGCCGATGAGTCCGGAGGAGGCCGTCCTGCAGATGGAGATGCTCGAGCACGACTTCTTCGTCTTCTTCGACGCACAGACTGAGCAGGTCGGCGTGGTATACCGCCGCCGCGACGGCGACTACGGGCTCATCGAACCGAGCATTGGCTGAACAAACAGCCCCCGGACCTTCGGCCAGAACCCAACCAGTGAAGTTCCATGCCTGAGGAAGCCACCACCTCCAAGTCTGTTCGTAATGCTCCAGCGAAGAACATCATTGCGGCCCTCGAGCGGCTGTTTATGCGCTCGCGGATCTCTGAGCCGTCGGTGCTACTGCTGCTCGGGGTAATAGTCGGGCTGGCTGCGGGCGGCGGTGCCGTGGTGTTCCGCTGGCTCATCGTTCTAGCAACCCGAGCCTTCTTCGATTTCGGTGCAGTGGCACTGTCATTCATGGGCAGTTACTATACCGTTATTCTGCCTGCCCTGGGTGGCGTCATCGTCGGGTTGCTCATCTACTTCGGAGCTCGCGAAGCGAAGGGCCATGGCGTGCCCGAGGTAATGGAGGCCGTTGTGCGCTCAGGAGGGCGCATACGACCACGAGTAGCCGTGATTAAGTCCTTGGCCTCCTCCATATGTATTGGCTCGGGCGGATCGGTGGGACGCGAAGGCCCGATCGTCCAAATCGGGGCGGCTATCGGCTCGACCCTGGGCCAGCAGCTCCGGTTGTCCGATAGCCGCATTCGCACCCTCGTCGCGTGTGGCGCTGCCGGGGGCATCGCCGCTACCTTCAATGCCCCCATCGCCGGGGCGTTCTTCGCCCTGGAAATCATCCTGGCCCAATGGACGGCAGAGGCCTTCGCGCCGGTAGTGGCGGCGTCAGTGGCGGCCAGCGTTATCGGCCGGCTGGCCTTCGGTGACGTGCCCTCCTTCGCGCTGCCTGAAAACACTACCGCCACTTTTGCCGAGCTGCCCTTGTTCGCCCTACTGGGCTTGATGGCTGCCCTGGTGAGCATACTCTTCATCGTTTTGGTCTACTGGGCCGAAGACCGGTTCGAGTCCATCCCCATCCCGCCATACCTTCTGCCGATCAGCGGCGGACTGATTGTGGGAGCAATTGGCCTCTATCACCGGGGGCTGTATGGCGTTGGCTATGGGCTAATCGAAAACATACTTCAAGGCGTACAGAGCAACATCACGATACTGTTGGTCCTGCTGGGCCTGAAGCTGCTGGCCACATCGGCCACGCTCGGTTCCGGCGGCTCGGGCGGAATTTTCTCACCATCGCTGTTCCTGGGCGCCGCACTGGGCGGAGCAATGGCCCTGGTATTCCAGCGCCTGCTCCCTGGTCTGATCAGCTCACAGGGCGCTTACGCCATGGTGGGCATGGCCGCCGTCTTCGCCGCCACCAGCCACGCCCCGATATGTGCAGTAATGTTCGGATTTGAACTGACCCGAGACTATCGGATGATTCTGCCGCTGATGCTAGCCTGTGGGATTTCCATAGTCGTCGCCAAGGGTCTCTATCGCTTCTCTATCTACAATCTTAAGCTTTTCCGCCGGGGCGTGCACGTGCAACTGGGTCAAGATGTCAGCTTGCTCAACGAAATCACCATCGGCGAGGCAATGACCACCGATGTGATCAGTGTC
>CAYNMY010000006.1:0-15606 GCA_964398275.1 uncultured Armatimonadia bacterium
GGAAATAAATCATTTACGCTAAGATTTGCCCCAGAAGTTCCTAAAGATGAAGCGAAATCCGGGGAAATTCTGGGCTGTCCGGCGTGCAGCGCTCTGCTGCCTCCAATAGGGCCATTATTCCCTTGCCAACTAAAGTGCTGTGCGAGACATCCGGAGGCAGCCAGCCGCCCAGGCGATTGAGGGCGGCCTTGACAAGCGGGATATGTGGTTTGATCGCGGCAAGGGAGGTGACTGCCCGGCCTTGAGCCAGGCCGCGCACGGCTTCGGTATCGGCAGGGATACTGTGGTGAGTGTTGTCTGATTTGCGGTCGTTCATGGGGTGATGAACACCTCTTTGGTGTAGCATACTGGACGCAGACGGTTGGGTAAGTTCACTGCGGCGATGCTTGTGGCACTGGGTTATCAAGCTGCGAGCTGGAGCGACTGGGCTGCGACTTCGGCGGGCTGGGTCAAGCCAGTGAGTTGGGCTGCGGCCCGGACCTCCAGACCCGGGGCAATCTCCGCCTGGGAAAGCACCCCTACCTGGGGTAAGGTCTTTGAGATCAACGCTCGGAAATGGCGGCGGACCTGCGGCGAAGTCATCACTACCGGCTGGTAGCCACGAGCGGTTATCTGCTGCACAGCCTCCTGAAGCCGCTGCAATATGATCTGCTGTAGCTGCGGGTCTACCGCGCAAATCGAGCCCTGCGGTGTCTGGACAATCGAGTCCTGTAACTGCTTCTCCAACTGGGGCTCGACGGTCACCACATGAAGGCAGTCCTTATCGTCCTTGTACTGCTGGCAGATGGCGCTGTCCAGGGCCAAACGGACGACCTCGGCGGCCTGTTCCAGATCGCTAGTCAGGCGCAGTCCGTCGGCAAGCGCTTCGAGAATGATGGGCAGGTCGCGGATGGAAATCTGTTCATCCAGCAGGCAGCGCAAGACTTGCTGGACCTCGCCCACCGACGCCATTTCCGGGATTAACTCGTTTACCACCGCCGGCTCGGTGTGCCGGACAGTCTCGACCATATCCTGGACATCCTGACGGGTGAGCAGCGTGGCGGCGTGCTGCTTAATAAGCTCGTGCAGGTGAGTGGCAAGGGCGGCGCTAGGCTCGACTACCGTGTAGCCGCGGGCCTCGGCGACCTCCCGCATCTTCGGGTCGATCCAAACTACCGGTAAGTCAAAGACCGGCTCAGTAGCCGCCAGTCCCTCCACCGGGGAGACATCAGGGTGCGGCTGCATCGCCATAAGGCGGTTAGCGTAGGCCTGGCCGCGCCCCACCTCCACGCTGCGAAATCTAATGACGTAATCGTTGGACTCCAAGAGTATGTTGTCGCGGATACGTACCGGCGGCAGTACCAGCCCCAGACTCTCGCCCATCTGCTTGCGTACCCCAGTGACCCGCCGGGCGAGGTCGCCGCCCTCCTCCGGATTAGCTAAAGAGACCAGCCCGTAACCAATTTCCAACGATACGCGATCAAGTGGAGGTAACTCCTCAAGCCCGGCAAGAGCCTCCGGTTCCTCTTCGGCTCGTTCTTCCTCCTCCCGACGCTGGGCACTGAGCCGCAGGTAGTAACCGGCCAGCCCAGCAAGCGCGCCGACCGTGAAGAAGCTGAGCTTGGGCAGCCCGGGTACCATCCCCAGGCTGAAGAGCATGGCGGCAACAATGAGCAGTGCGGTGGGCTGGGCGGTCAGTTGCGCGGTAATGTCGGCGCCCAGATGCTGCTCCGAAGCAGCACGGGTGACGATAAGACCAGTCGCTGTGGAGATAAGCAGCGCGGGAATCTGACTGACCAAGCCGTCGCCAACTGTCAGCAGCCCGTAGCGCGCAAGGGCCTCGCCCACTGGGAGCTCCAGGCGCAGCACACCGATGATCAGACCGCCAATAATGTTGACCGCTACAATGATGAGGCCGGCAATCGCATCGCCGCGGACAAACTTGGAAGCCCCATCCATCGCCCCGTAGAAATCGGCTTCGCGCTCGATGTCGCGGCGGCGCTGCTTCGCCTCTTCAGCGGTGACGATGCCGGCGTTCAAATCCGCGTCAATGGACATCTGCCTGCCCGGCATTTCGTCCAGGGTGAACCGCGCGGCGACCTCGGCGACGCGCTGCGAGCCGTTGGTGATCACCACGAACTGGATAACCACCAGGATCAAGAAGACGATCATCCCCACGACCAGATCGCCGGCGACCACGAAGTTCCCGAAGGCCTGAATGACATTCCCGGCATAGGCATGCAACAGAATGATGCGCGTGGAGGAAATGTTGAGGGCCAAGCGATAGAGCGTGGCCATCAACAACAAGGAAGGAAACACCGAGAACTGCAGCGGCTCGGTCACATACATGCTCACCAGCAAGATCATCAGCGCTAAGGCGAAATTCAAGGTCAGCAGCGCATCGAGCACCATCGCGGGTAGCGGGATGACCATCATCGCCACAATACCAATGACGCTCACCGCCACCACTACATCCGTCTGGCGGGAAATGCTTTCGAGAATGTTTGTGCGCATCAGAAGACCACGCCAAATTCAATGCAAGTTGTGTGCCAACACGGGCGCCTCACCCCTGGCCCCTCTCCCCGAGGGAGAGGGGGAACGAGAGGCGAATGGATCGGCAAAGACCTTTGGCTGAAGCTGGTGGGCAGGCTGACGGGATCCTCCACGCCCGTACAACGAGCAAGAGGCTGGGGCAAAGCCATATCAGAAGAGCTGCTTGCTATTACCAGAGGGATGTGTTATAATCACAGGACAGTGTAGTCTGATGTCACTCTGACGTAATCCACCTGCATAAGAGTGGGCGATTGAATATGCCAGAAATATTGTCAGCCGAAGAACTGGCCGAATACCTGGAAGTGAACTACCGGACAATACTGCAAATGGCGCGCGAAGGGCGGCTACCGGGCCGGAGAGTGGGTAGCGCCTGGCGCTTCCATAAGCAAGCAATTGATAGCTGGCTGGCCACCCGCGAGCATCCGGCCGCGGTCCGGGGCCAGAGGCAGTTGATAAGACACTGACGGGCGCGACCGGTGCAACGGGGGGAAGACCAGCAGGTATGACGGCAGGGAAGAACGCAACAAAGGCCCCGGCGGGGGGCCTGGCGAAGTTATAAGAGAAACAGGATCAGGGTTCTCATGGCAATAGCTGTAGCCATAGTCAATCAAAAAGGAGGAGTGGGGAAGACCACGACGGCGCTTAACCTGGCGGCAGCGCTGGCCGAGCAGGGGCGGGGGGTGCTGCTAGTGGATATGGACCCGCAGGGCAGCCTGACCCTGGCGCTGGGGGCGGAGCAGAGCAAACTATATGTTGACCAATTGCTCGGGGCCGCCGATCCCAACGAGCTGAAGGTAGAGGGGGACTACCCGTTATCCAAACAGGGCGACTTCGACCTGCTGCCGGCGCGGAGCAACCTGGCCGACATCGAAGAGCGTCTGCGGCAAGCACCCGACGGGGCGCGGCGGCTGCAAAATGTGCTGGCTCCGCTCGCCCAGCAATACGACTACATCATAATTGACTGTCCGCCGAGCCTGGGACTGTTGACGGTGCTGGCCACGGTCGCCGCCGACTATGTGCTCATTCCTATGCAGTGTGATTACCTGGCCCTGCGCGGCGTCGCGCAGGCGCTGAAGACCGTCGAGGCCATAAAGGAAAAGATGAACGCGCGGGTGGAAGTGCTCGGGGTCGTGCCGACGATGTACAACCAGCGGACAGTACACTCGGCCCATGTGGTGGAGGCCGCCCGCGCCCATCTGGGCGAACTGGTGCTCAACACTACCATAAGATACAGCGCGCACGTAAAGAAGAGTCCAGTGCAACAGCAGTCGGTTCTGGAGTACGCCGGCTACGCAACGGTAGCCGACGATTACAGGACACTGGCAGAAGAGGTCATAGCAAATGCCGAGTAAGCGGCCGGTAGCCGAGCAATACGATCGGATGTTTGCCGATGCCGGGGAAGAGCTGGTAGGATTCCTGGGGCGGGAGGTGCGCGGCGGGCAGCTTCAACAGGTGCCCGTGGGCGCGCTCGACCCCAATCCTCACCAACCGCGGCAGAGTTTCCCAGCAGCCGCGATCGGCGAGCTCGCCGCCTCGATAAAGGAACAAGGCCTACTACAACCACTAATCGTCCGCCCAAAAGGCGACGAGCGCTTCGAGATAGTCGCCGGAGAACGGCGGTGGCGAGCGGCGCAGCAGGCCGGGCTGGAGGAAGTGCCGTGTCTGGTCCAGGAACTATCCGACAGTGATGCGCGGAGCGTCGCGCTGATCGAGAACTTGCACCGCGAGGACCTCAACGACCTGGAGCGGGGCAGAGCACTGCACGGCCTGAAGGATGTGCTGCTAATATCGTGGGCTGACGTGGCCAAGCGCGTCGCGCTGAGCAAGCGCTCGGTGTTGCGACTGGCCGGGCTGGTGGACTTGCCCGAGCAGATTCAGGATATGTTCGGAACCGGGAAGCTCACCGAGAAACACGGCCGGGCGCTGCGCAAGCTGGGCGATGACTCCGAGAGGCAGATGGAGATGGCGATGGCCATTAAGGAGCAGAAGCTGAGCGGGGATGAAACGGTGGCGGTAGTCAAGCTCCTGCAGGAACACCCGCACACGCCAGCACAAAGAGCCGCCGAGGAGTACCGAGAGCTGTGGCGGAGGCGAGCAGGGACGGGAGCGATTATCAAGAGCGTGGTGTCCCTTATACAGGTGCTGCGTACTACCGACGTGAGGCAGATGGACGAGACGGCGCGCCACGAGACTAACGAGATTCTTCAGACGCTAGACGCAGTGACCAGGAACTACCGGGCAAAGTTGGGCGGAGGGTAAGTAGCGGACCAGCTCGGCTCGCATCGGGAAGCGCTTGGGCCTGAAGTATATACCGGCAAGTAGTGTAGCCGTAGGGAGGGTAAGTCAACGGATGCCGATACGCGTCCAGGATGAAAGGCGTCAACCCTTTCACATAGTGGACAAGCTGGTCACCTGGTACTGGCTTCCCTTTATCGGGCAGACTGGCTATACCCTCTATAACCTCTACATCAGCCTGGTCAACTACCAGACCAAAGGCGCCTATCCCTCCATCCGTAAGGTCGCGCAGTTCCTCGACGTCAGCGAGAACACGGTCCGCAAGTACAACCGCCTGCTGGTTAAGTATGGGCTGATCCGAATCGAGGAACGCCATGACGAGGAGACCGGTGGGCAGAAGTCGCATATGTACTATATCCTCGATCCACCACCGCTATCCGAGGAAATCCAGGAGGAGTACGGTAAGCGGAAACTGGTACACTCGGACTTTATGGAGACGAGAAACGCGCTGGTACGGCAGCAGGAGCAGCTAAAGAGCAGCCAAGAAGGGATAGATACCCCCCCTCTTCAATCATTGAGGGGGGGGCTTCAGTCAATGAACCCCGGGGTGCAAACAATGAAGAGGGCCCCCGCAATCGTTGAAGAGGACCCCCTGCAATCATTGAAGCCTAAAGATAAAAAGAAGAAAGATAAAAATATAAACTACAACAACAACTCAGCCCACACCGTTGTTGTTGATTATAAGAATCATCAACAGCTATACGACACACTACGCGACCTTGGTGTACACCACCGAACAGCAGATGCCCTGCTGAATAACTATCCACCTAAGCAGATCACAACTGTACTTAACTACTTGGCCAAACGCCTTGACCAAGGCTGGCGGCCTAAGGAAAGTGCAGCAGCGTGGCTAGTTGCAGCAATCAAAGAGGGCTACGAACTGGCGGAACCTGCTGATGCAACCGAGCGAAGGACTGGCCAAAGCATAGAGCTTGCGGCGCAGATTGAGCAAGAGCGCCAGGAGCAAACTGAGCTCTTCTACAAGCAGCGGCAAGTACACCTGGAGAAGCTTGGCATAAGTCCAGAGGTTGACGATGTCTGGCAGCAGGTGCAGAAGGTCCTGCGTGAGCAGGAAAGCTGGTCGCCGGCACTGCACCTCGCCTTCCTCGCCGAGGTCTCCGAAGAAATGGCGACGATCGTCTGCGACCAACGAGTAGTCCACCAGCGCCTAAGCCAGAAGGACCGACTCCAGGCGATTAAGCGAGCACTCCACCAGGTGCTGGGCAGGTGGGTGAGTGTCGAAGTAGCGTTGGTCGGCACCTAACGGCAGATAACAGCAGCAGCTACTGCTCGCGCGATCATTCTGAGGCCTCATCTGCTTCGGAGTCAGCATGCTTGTGGCGGGACGACCAGCCCTGCAAAGCATCTTTGAAGACGTCCACTGCCGATAGGACCGAGTCGCCCAGGCCGGGTACGGTCAGGATGCGCTCGCCCTCAGCGTCCACTACCAGGAAGAGCGGAGTCAGCGTCATACCCCCGCCACCACCACCACCACCTTCCGGACTGCTGTCCTGGTCCGTGGTAGAAGTGGCGGCACTGCCTCCACCTGCGCCAAAGCCAACGCGTACGTTGACCGCAGGGATAACCACCTTGCCCGCGGCCTCAAGCGGCTCGCCGATTACGTTTATTGACTCGGATAGGCTGGCCATGCTGGCCGCGATTGAGTCCAGGAGTTTCTCGGTATCAAAACCCGACATTGCTACTCATCCTCCTCTGGTGTGGGAGTCGTGGATCCGACGGTGGCTGTATGGGGTGTGGCGCGCAGCGACTTCACAACGGCGCGGGGTCGCCCCTCGACGAGCAGTCGCAGTCCAGCGACGGCGGCAGGCAGAAGGGCAATGCGATAGCGCACGCGAACGGCGCGGGCGCCGGAGTCGCCAAGCTGGAACTGGAGGGGCCCCCAGGTGCGACGGCCCACAATGTTGGCCAGCGCGGAATCAGCGGATTGATTCTGAGTAGGGGCCTCGACGTGAATCGAAAACTCGCGCGCGCCCCAGAAAAGCTCGTGCACCGTCTGGCCAAGCGCCACCAGCAGCCCCAGGAGTTGCTCGGCGTTAACACCGCGCAGGAGGCGCAAAGGCCCGCGGGGACGCTGCCGCGCAACTGAATCTTCAGTGGGCTCGGGCTTGCTGGGCTTCTTGCTGCGCCAGGGGATGAGGAAAAAACGGGCGCGCACCTCGGGCTCGGCCCGCTGGCGGATGGTAAGCCCGCCCCACCAGCCAAGCTTTACGGTGGCCTGGCCCGCCGCGGAATCATACTCGACCGCAGCCTCGCCAATCCAGGGGAGAATCAGCAGCAGGAGTACGCCCGCGAGCAGCAAAAGCCCGGGCCGCCAGCCGCCCAGCCAAAAGTAGCCGGCCAGGAAAGCAGCGGCCAGGATCAGCTCGCATACCAGGACGATCAGCGCTACTGCCGTAAAGAAACGCATCAGTGCCACAGTCCCCAGGGTGAATAGACCAGAGAGAAGTTCGGCGTGGCGAGCATAAGCTCCTCCGTATCGGGAAACGGCTTGTGGGGAACCCGCTCATTTGAAGGCAGATAACGGCAGATGACAGCAGATAACGGCAGACAACGGCAGAAATAACTGGGGGGCAGGCTAAAAAGGCCCGGAGGGAATGCCGATAATGAGACAGGAAGATGCCCCGAAGCCGCTGGCGTAGAGCAGGCGGCGTGCTGGGCATTTGACTGGACAACGGGAGTGCGTACTCTCGTTCCGGGCCTCGCCCATCCCCCCAGGCGGGGCCTTTTACTTTGTGGAGAAAGGCAGACGACGGGCGACTGATTCACGCCTTCGGCACCAGCAGGACGGGCGTCTATCTGCCCGGGTGGTCGACAGGCGAGACGCCTGTCGTACCCAGCGGCGACCCTTCGACAGGCTCAGGGCCTCCGGCACACTCAGGACCTTCGGCAGACGCAGGATGACGACCCAGGCGGGGGCGAGGGGAAAAATCAGCGGGCTGCTTAAGTTTAATATCGCAACAGCCGATAAGAAGGTGGACATCTTCTAAAGAGCTTCCCGCTACCCGACTGAGCATCTCGAGTAACACCGGCTATGACCGCATTCCAATTTTCGCTGGAAACAGCCCTGCGTGTCAGAGCGCGTGCAGAGCAAGAAGCAGAAATCGAGTTTGGCAAGGCACAGCGGGAACTGAGCGCAGCAGAAGGGCAGCTCAGAGAGCTTCAAGCCCGCCTACTGCGCACAGGCCAAAGACTCCAACAGGAAGTGAAAGCAACTAGCGGGCAAGTGGTGCGGACGTACAGCAACTACCTGCAAGGACTACGACAAGCCATAACCAAGCAACAAGACGTCGTCACCAGGCGGGAAGAAGAGCAGCAGCAGCGGCGGGGAGTAGTGGTGGAGCGTAGAAGAGAGCGGCAAGTGCTGGAGAAGCTGCGCGAACGGCAGTACCGGGAATTCGTGCGCGACCAGCGCAAAAAGCAGGACAAGCAGCTCGACGAAGTAGCAACCATGCTCGACGCGCGGAAAGGTACGGCGGAGGCCGCCGAGCAGTGTGAGTATACAGCGGCATAAGCTCAACCACGAGTCATCGAAAAGGGCGGGGCACGACTGCGTAGGGTGGCAAGCATCAAGAACCGAGTAGAAGAGCTCAGCACGCGGCTGGCCAGCCTCCTGCCGGCAACAGCATCGCGTGGGGAAGCACAGCGCAGGTTCGGTGAGGTCTTTGGGAGCGCTCGGCTACCACAACGATATGCAACAGCGCGGCAAGTCGGCGTGAGCGGAGCCGGCGGGAAGTACGATGCGATAATCACTGCCGCAGCGGGCGACCACGGGCTGGATGCGGACCTGGTGCACGCAGTCGTTCGTGCGGAATCAGACTATAACCCCTGGTGTAAATCTCGTGCCGGTGCCCAAGGTCTGATGCAACTTATGCCCGGGACCGCAGCGGCGCTGGGAGTGAGTGATCCGTGGGACCCCGAGCAGAATATCCAGGGCGGAACCCAGTACCTCGCCGCCCAGCTAGCCCGGTTCGGCAGCGTGGAACTGGCACTGGCAGCGTATAACGCCGGCCCGGGAGCAGTGAGACGGTACGGCGGCGTGCCACCATACCCGGAAACACAACAGTACCTGGAGCGGGTTGCGCGGTACCTGGCGCAGCGGAAGCAAGCGGGACAATGATAGCCCCGTGCCAAACGCTAGATGGGCAGGCAGTTTGTGGCAGCGATTGACCAGCAGATGACTGCGGAGAAGCCGTAAAGGCGAATTACGCTTAGGAGGAGTCAGAGATCGCAGCAGGGCTAGTGGAGAATCTGGTCTCAGGCAGTGAATTGCTCGGGATCGGCAGTACTGGAGAACAGAGCAAAGACCGCAAGGGTGCAGCTGAGCCGAGTGGAGGGTTCGAACTGATCATCGCTGCCGTGCTGCAGAATAGCGGCTTCCACCCGGTGCAGTCAGGTGTGGTAGAGGCAACTCGCCCGGCCGTAGAAAGCCTGGAGCCGTGCCCGGCGGTAACACAAACCGTGGGCAGCCTCGGAGCGGGACGAGGTGTGGGCGCAGCGGCGGAAGGAGGGCAGCAGGTAGGCGAGATGGGCCGACGAAGCAACGCCTCGCTAAGTGGCATGAGCCAGCAGGGCAGGCAGGTAGCGGTGCAGTTCCCAGGGATGGAGCTACCCGCGCCAAATGAAGCGCAGCCGGTACAGCAGAGGGGTGGGGCGGATCGGCCAATCGGGGAAAAGCCAGCGGTAGCGGCAGTGACGCCCAGGCAGGGAGGTGGCGCGGAGCAAGGCGTGCATGCGGGCAACCGAGTTGGTCAGCGGGACGTGCAAGGGACAGTAGTACGGCCCAGGCAGGAAGTAGAAGCAGAGCAGCTGCGCCCCCCGCAAACGGTAGTTCGAGTAGCAGAGTACAGGGCGCTTCAGCCGGCTGAGTACAACGTGGTTCCGCGAGCTCAGGGTGAGGCTCCTCGGCCAGCAATGAGGCCGGGGGAACCAGCGCCTGAAAGTCAGGGAGCCCGTGAGGCCTGGCAACAAGCTGCTCCAGCGCCGCAAACGCCGATCATGCAGATGGATGCTACACCGGGCGATTCAGTGCGGGTCGCACGGGCGGCTCAGCCCGTTGGTAATGCGCAGGACAGTGAGCCGCAGGGCACGGTGCCCGGAATTGTGGAGAGTGCAGAGGGAATGGAAAAAGGCAGGGTCGCCACTACTAAGGGCCAGCCGCAAGAGATGCGGGAGGCAGCAGATGCGTCGCATCGAGCGCCGCAAACGCCGATCATGCAGATGGATGCTACACCGGGCGATTCAGTGCGGGTCGCACGGGCGGCTGAGGTCCCCGGCAGTCAGCCTGTGGGCATGGGCCCCGCAACGGTGGTGAGTGTGGAGGGCAATGCGCAAGGAGTGGGGGAGACAGCAGATACGGCACGCCAGGTGCTGGTTCGAGAGGCTGAGCACGGGCCGCAGGGGACAGGAGTGACGCGGGGGCAAGCGGGGCCTGAGAATGGGACAGGTCGTGAGGTCCGGGAGCAAGCCGAGCAACTGCCCCAAACGCCGACATCGAAGATAGAGCCTGCAGTGGGCAATTCAGTGCGAGTGGCACGGACCGCTCACCCCCTCGGTAGTGAGCAGGATAGTAAGCCTGTAAACCCAGCGGCGCGGCAGGCAGTAGACGCGTCAGGCCAGGAGCCGGTCCGGCAGGCCCAGCCTGGGGCGGAGCAGCTAGCCGCGAGGGCAGGGGAAACTGCATCTGAGAATGAGCCGGGCCGTGAGAACATGCGCAAAGGCGCGCAGGGGCCGCAAGCGCCGCTGTCGAGGCCAATGACGGAGCCAGGTAACTCAGGACAGATAGCCCATGCGCCAACCGAAGCGAGCACAGCAACTGAGACGGCAGGGCCGAGGCAAGCCGGGTTGGAGGAGGTCCGGGAGCCGGGGCAGGTTCTGAAAGCTGGGCGACCCGCCGAAGGAGTAGCGGAGAGACGGACACAGGTGACTTCGGACGGGGCAGCCAACCGGAGCGGGGAAAGCACGGGGACAGAGGTGGTGGCGAAGAGTGAGCAAGCGGCAAGCAAAGTGCGCGGCGCGCAGAGCAGGCCAAAGGGCAGCAGCGAGAAGACACCACAAGTGATAGTGACCGACCTGGGCTTGGGCAAGCTCGCCCCCGGCGGACAGGCCCGACTGGCTAATGGTCCGGGTAGTACTGGCGGGATTGCAGAGGCGGCGCGAGTGGCTCACAGCGGACAACAGCGAGTCACCAGTGCGCAATACCAGGTGACTGTGGAGGTAGAAGAAGGACAGTTAGGGCCGCTGCGGCTGGAGGTGGCGATGGACGGCGAGACAGTCCGGGCGGTGGTGATGACGGACAGCGTGGATGCCCGAGAACTGGTCAGATCATGCGAGCCGGCGATCCGAGCGGCGTTGGTGCAACACAACCTGCAAGTTGACTCCTTTGAGGTCGAGCACACTGCCACCAGCACACGGGACTCGGCAGGGATGGGAGGACACAGCGCCCGAGCCGGGGGCCAACCGGCGGGAGCAGGTTCGGGGTCTGGCGGGCTTGCCCGCGAGGCGGCCACGGTGTGGCCCTCTGAGCTGGTAAGTACGCGCAACCAGGCAGAAGTGGCGAGAGAATGGGGGAGCAGTTGGAAGCATGTAGGCCTGGTGGATTTGGTGGCGTAAAGACAGTGGAGAGTGGCTAGTGGACAGTGGAGAGTGAACGGCACAAAACGGTAGGAGCGACATTCTTGTCGCGACGAGCCAGTGGACAGATGACGGCACGCGGAGGGCCCTTCGGCAAGCTCAGGGTCTGCGCGACAAGCTCGGCGTGAATTGCGAGGCGGGGTCGGGGAAAGGTAGGCGCAAATGAATGTATCAGCGGTAACAGCAATAGGGCTGAATGAACAGCAGTATGAACGACAGGCGACGCAGGAGCTCGGTTTCAGTAGCCAGGACTTTATGAAGCTGCTCATCGCCCAGCTCCAAAACCAGGATCCGCTGGCGCCGATGAACTCGGCGGATTTCATGGCGCAGTTGGCACAGTTGCAATCAGTCGCCAAATTGAACGAATTGGCAGAAGGGTTCGACAGGTTTGCGCAAATGGTGGGGTTGGGGCTGCCGGCGAGCCTGGTAGGGCGGACAGTAGTATGGCAGGACCAAGAGGGCATGCGCCAGCAGGGCGAGGTGGAAGCAGTCAGATTGCAGTCTGGGCAAAGGCGCCCAGGCCAAGCGAACGAGCTGGTTGTGGTGGTGGGAGGGCAGGAAGTCGGCATGGACGAGATTGTTGAGATATGGTGAGCGGGCACGCTGCGGTTCGGCTTCGTGAACAGTATGGACGAATTCAAGGAGGTTAGCAATGCTGGCGAGAGGATCTGCGGCTCGTGAGATAGGCCCACGCTTCAAACAGACGAGGGAGGGGAATAGCGAGGAGGGCATGCTCACGGTCCAGGAGCGAGTCATGCGGGCGGGAGCCAGGGACTACGGCCTGCAAAACACCTTCGAGCTGATTGCCAGCGAGCTGAATGAGCTGGTGAGTCACGACTATGCTGTCCTGCTGAGCTGGCGAGACGTCTACCGGAACCTGCGGGTAGAAGCCACGGCGGGCAGTCGGCACCATGGACTGGAGCCGGATATGCAACTGCCCATGAGCGCGACAGCAGTGGAGCTGGCTGGCGGGCGGCTGGAGGCAGCAATATGCGCTGACACGCGGGTCAGTTCGGACTGGATAGAACGGCGCCTGGCCGAGGGGGGCATGTTATCGTGTATCACCCTGCCGCTGCAAACCGAAGGGACATATCGCAAGCTGATGGTGGTGGCAAGCCGTCGGACCAACCAGTACAGCCATGAGGATGCAGTGCGGCTGGGAGGATTGGGCGAGGCGATTCGGGCCAGTCTGCACGGTTACTGGGAAGCAGCTAAGAAACCAGGGCCGGAGCGGTACAGAGGCGAGGACGGAAGCGTCCAGGAGCACTACCGGCTGGTGGCCGAAGTGAGTTATGGGGTGGTGCACAGCCTCAATAATGTGTTCGCCAGCCTGCTGGGCAACCTCCAGCTTCTGGGAGAAGAAATTGATGACCAGGAGATGGCCAGGCGGCTCAAGGAGATGGAGGAGGCCGTAATCAGAGGCACTGGGGTGCTGCGGTCCCTGGCACAGTTCAGTGGGAAAGGCAGGGCCCAGGGCCGCGAGACGCTTGATCTTAAAGAGCTCGTGCAAGAGGTGATTGACCTGACCCGGCCTGTGTGGAAGCAGGGCCGAGGCAGCGGGCGCATCGAGGTGAAACACCAGGGGCAAGCAGGAATAAGTATACATGCCCACCGAGGCGAGATCAAAGAGGCGCTGATAAATATCATCTTTAACGCCATTCAGGCGCTGGCGGAGGGCGGCGAGATAGTGGTCACCGAGGGCTACGACGAGGACGAGGCTTTCGTGCAAGTGGCAGATGACGGCGTGGGTATGGATCAGGAAACCTGGCGGCGGGCTAAAGAGCCGTTCTTCACCACGCGGGGCAACGACAGCGAGGGGCTGGGCCTGAGCGTGGCCAGCGGAATAGCCCGGAAGCACGGGGGGGAGATCAGCATCGCCTCAGAGCCAGGAGAGGGCACCGTAGTGCGGATGTCAGTAGGGCTGCTGGGGAGGAGCAATTAAGAAAGAGCAGAGCAGAGAATACGAGACAACGGCAGGATAGGAAAAGCAACAGTTGGGGGCAGTTAGGCACATTCGCGGGTGTGGGCAAGACTGTTGCACGAGGAGGTTGGATAAGCTTGGGCAGGGCTGAGTCTAAGACACAGGAAGAGCACATTGGCCAGAGAGGAGGGTTGGGGGGACAAGCCGGTAGTAGGAAAGTAAAGAAAAGCAGTGCAGTTAGCGTGTGCAGATAAAGAGGGGGAATAGCAGCAGATGAATAGGGCGTTGTTTGCGGGATTGGCAGGGACGATTGCCCACCAGCAGCGGTTGGATATCCTGGGCAACAACCTGGTAAATGCAAATACGGTAGGCTATAAGCAGGCCAGGACCACGTTTCAGGATACCTTCTACCAGACGCTGCAAGCAGCTTCGGCGGGCGAGACAGGAGGCGTCGGGGGGCAGAACCCGGTGCAAGTGGGTTCGGGTGTAAGTATGGGCTCAGTCCAGGTGCTCATGGGACAGGGTGCGTTGGAGCGAACCGGCCAGCCCTTGGACGTCGCCATTGACGGACAGGGCATGTTTGTGCTCTCCGATGGCGCGCAGAAGTTCTTTACGCGAGACGGGGCTTTTACGCTGGATAACAACAACCAACTCGTATCAGCTAACACGGGCTTGAAAGTGCAGGGATGGATGGCCGATGCGAATGGGGTGGTGAACACAAATGAGGCAGCGGGAGAAGTGACGTTCGCGCTGGGCGAGCTGCGCCCACCGCAAGCTACTGGCGAGGCGACTGTGATCGGAAACCTGGACGCCGGCACGGCAACGGCCGGTGCGGCCACCGCCTCGATACTGGCCTACGACTCGCTGGGTATTACCCACGACGTGACGATAACCTTCACGAAAACCGTGAACGATAACGAATGGACCTGCAAGGTGGAGTGTGAGAGCCAGACGGAGGAGGACACCATAACCTTCGACGCAAACGGGGCAATAACCGGGACCGACTCGGTGACGTTAAGCCTGGACCTTTCGGCGATAAACGCGGCCGTGACGCCGCAGGATATTACAGTGGACCTATCCAGTCTGACCCAGCTTGCCCAGACCTCGACGCCAGTGGTACGCTCCCAGGACGGATACGCGCCGGCCTCGCTGGTGCAGGTGAGCCTGGCCGCCGAAGGGGTATTGCAGGGCCAGTACTCGGATGGGCAGACAATGACGCTGGGCCAGATCGCGGTAGCCAGGTTCGACAACGCGCAGGGGCTGACGCGTACGGGGCAGAGCTTGTTCGTGGAGTCGGCCAACTCAGGTGTGCCAGGGATAGGAGCGGCCAATAGCGGCGGGCGTGGCGCAGTAGTCCCCGGGGCGCTGGAACTATCCAATGTTGACCTGACCGCGTCGTTTGTGGACATGATCAGTACGCAACGCGGATTCCAGGCCAGTGCTGAGGTGATTTCGGCGGCAGATAAGATCCTTGAGATACTCATGAGGATCAATAGATAAAAAGCAGAGAAAAGGGAAAAGGTTGTATTAGCGCAGACAGGCCTGGCCTTCAGGAGCCAGGCCTGTCTGCGCGAGGAGAGGGGGAAGACACAGCGGGCTGATAGGGAACCAGTGCGATAAGCGGGAGGCATATAAATTGCAGGTGTGTGAGCAGGTACCGGAGGCGGCTAGAGAGACTGACCATAAGCAGACCGATGCGTCCGGTACGGGAAAGGATAAGAGATGATCCGCCTTACCCGGCTCAATGGCAGCGAGATCATGGTGAATGCCTTGCTCATCCAGCAGATCGAGGCACTGCCCGATACCATCATCACGCTGACGACAGGAGTAAAGCTGATGGTGCGGGAGACGCCGGAAGAAATAGTTGATTATGCGGTGGAGTACCTTCAGCATCTGCACAGCAATACCGAGAACTCGACAGATTCAGGCCAGGGCGGCAGTCGGGCCATGGCCGTAGGGCAGTGGGGGCGAGTTGTGAGGTGACGGTGAGAGTGTCGGAACAGGTAGGTGCAGGCCACTTGCCAGAAGAAATTGGGCAATTTCGGTTAGTAAGCATAGACGCATAGCGGGCATCCCCCTGCGCTTCCGCCTCCGCCTTCGCCAAGGCTACGGCGGACCAGAAGGCTACGGCGGACCGGAAAGATAGGGCGGACAGCCGGACCCCGCCCCCAGGTTTCGCCACGGTCTCTGCCAAGAGCGGGAAAAGA
>CAYNMY010000007.1:0-15557 GCA_964398275.1 uncultured Armatimonadia bacterium
GCCCAACTCGGTCCAGTGGCCGCACGAGCCCCCATACAAGACCTGGTTACGCGGATTACTGGTCTTGAGAGTGGCGTAGGCAATGCGCAGCAGGTCCAGGTACCTGCCCCAGTAGCCGTAGTAGAAGTTCTGATCTGCCTCGTTCCAGATCTCCCAGCGCTCAACCAGGGGGACGTCCTCGGAGGCCAATGCTTCGGAGCGGGGAATTATCTCCTCTGAGGGCCAGTGTACGGTCTGGCTGCCCAGATAGTCAGCCATCTGGCGCACAAAGCCTGCCCAGTGGGTTGTTTCGGTAGGCGCCCAGGTATGGCCGGCGACGGCAACACGGCCACTGGCATTCTCTGGTCTCATCCCGGCCCATTTCGGCGTGTAGCCCAAAATCGGTATCCACTGTATCCCATATTTTTTGAATAGTGTTGCCCGGGCCTGGGCCTTGTGCAGTGAATACTGGCCGGGGGTTGACTCGCATGTGGCCCAGTCCATGTCGTCGCGTACCAGACGCACCCCCCCCTGGGCGAGGGCCTTCATGACCTCTTCACTGGGGTTGGCGACGTGGAAGCCGAATATGCCACAGTCGCCGGCCTGGTCGTCGGGCCGCGGGATTACACAGAAGGCATCATGGACCTGCTGGCCAGTGGCGAAGTTAATGGTAAGGTAGTAGATACCAGTGGACATCGCAAAGGGCACCGTCAGCTTGCGCGGTTCGTCTTCGCCGACGTGGAGCGTGTCCACAATGCGCTCGCGACCGTCGTAGTCGTAGATAGCATAGGCCGCCTGCTGCTCTGGCCCATTGACCGTGACCGTGAGATAGATTGACTCGCCGGGAAAAAAGGTGCGCGCCGGGCGCGGCGCGGTAATCTCGCAGGAAAATTCGTCCGCTGCGGTAGCGGGCACAGTCCAGCCCACCAGCATCACCACTGCCAGTGCTGTTGATACGTTACAAACAATCCTTGCGAGCCCGTGGATGGACCTCACCTGCGTTGTGCTCCCTCAGGGCGTGAAGTCGAACTGTTGCTAGTTTATTTCGGGGAAAGGCTGCCGCTTCTTGAGCGCTCGTGTGCCGGGGCGGAGGCCCCGGTAGATTTGCTGTCGCTGCCAGGAGGATTACAACGTGCTGGCGGGGAATTGATCTGAGTCGGCCGGGCCAATCAAGCGTGGGAGCAGGAAATAGGGAGAAAGTCGGCGAAATAGTAGAGGATTACGGTCATGTTGATAGGATGGCAAAGGAGATTACGGCGGCTTGACGCACTTATCAGCTTGTGATACTATGCGGTCTGTAGGAGCGTAGGTGGCTGACTGGTATCTCCAACCTCTGGGATCGTCTCCGAAAGACGCGAGGTTGACGCAGCAATTCTAGATGTCAAAGGCTTGGCCCGGCTTGCTGGGGGGTGTGCCGAAGAGAGCATAAGAATCCAGAAGCAGATGGCTCTGCCCTGGAAAGATGCCTTCCGGATTAGCGTCCGCAATGTCACCATACGATGGGGGCGGGCGATGATTACGGCCTCGGGCATCATTCTGGGTATCGCCTTCCTCAGTTCGGTATGGACGGGGGGGGTAATTCAGGAAGGGCTGGAACGCAGTCGGCTGCAGGAAGTTCGGGAGCTGACGGCAGCTACCGCGGCCGACGGGTCAGTGGAAGAGAGCACGGAGCCTGCGCTGGCTGCTGCCCAGGAGGAAGCGGCGGCCCGGGCCAGCCGCCAGTTATGGCTGGTGATTATGTCGCTGCTGGTCTGTGGCGTGGGGATCACCAATGCCATGCTAATGTCGGTGACCGAGCGCTTCCAGGAGATCGGGACGATGAAATGCCTGGGCGCGCTGGATAACTTCATTGTCCGGCTGTTCCTGATCGAATCGGCGGTGCTGGGCGTGCTCGGCTCAGTGGTGGGGATGCTCCTGGGCCATCTCGCCATGCTGGGAATCTTCGCGATCCGCGAGCGTAGCTTTTCGGTCGCGGCGAAGATGGACTGGGGCGATATGCTGACCTATTTGCTGATCTCCGTAGCGATTGGCACTGTGCTCTCATTAGTAGCGGGGATTGCTCCGGCAGTCCGCGCAGCGCAGATGCGACCAGCCGTCGCCCTGCAAAGCGAAGTATAAGACCGGGTATCACTGGTGAAACTGCTCACCGTTGTCCTGTGTGCCGGACCGAGTCGGCGCGAAGGAGAATAAGATGGCCACGATCAAATGTCCACAGTGTGGCGAAGAGATTGAAACCACCGGCATCGTCACTGTTTGTCCCCAGTGTAGCGCTGACTTGCGCGAGGTGATGGAGGAGGTTGGGCACGCGCGCGCGGAGCGAATGAAGACGATCGCCCGGGACGATTCGGTCACTACCCACGAGTTCATCGTGCGCACCCGGGACCTGTGCATGATCTATGTTATGGGCGAAGTTGAAGTCCCGGCCTTGCGTGATGTTGATCTGGATGTACGGCGGGGCGAATACCTTTCCATTATGGGTCCGTCAGGCTCAGGCAAGAGCACGCTGTTCAATATGATCGGCGGGCTGGATAAGCCCACCTCCGGGCGCTGCTTCATCGAAGAGGTGGATATGGCCCAGCTTGATGCCTTCGAACTGGCCTGGCTGCGCTGCCGCAAGATCGGTTACATCTTCCAGACCTTTAACCTCATTCCGGTTATGACGGCGCTGGAGAACGTTACTCTGCCGATGATCTTTGCCGGCATGGGCACCGACGAGATGATGGATCGGGGTCGCGAACTGCTGGAGCTGGTGGGCTTGGGCGACCGGCTTGACCACAAGCCTTATGAGCTGTCCGGTGGCCAGCAGCAGCGCGTGGCGGTAGCCCGGGCGCTGGCCAATGCGCCAGCCATCGTCCTGGCCGACGAGCCTACAGGTAACCTCGACCTGCAGACCGGGAAAGAGATCATTGACCTGCTCAAGGAGCTCAACCAGGAAAGTGGTGTTACCGTCATTTCGGCGACTCACGACCTGAAGATGATTGATGTCTCCGACCGGATTGTGCACATCCGCGACGGCGAGATCGAGAAGATCGAGGAGCGTGCCGACCTGCAACTGGAGATCGGTACGCTGGGCTCGGAACATGTAGAGGATTAAGCAAGGACGGGGCTTCATCGGTTTGGGCTGAACGACAGTCAATCTCTCTTTACGCATTACTTGGCGCACAACATAGCGCTTCAGGTGGTGAATGTGGGGTGACTATGACACAGCGAAGGCGCTTCCTTGAACTAACTGGCTTGGTCATTCTGCTGCTGGTGCTCGCGGGCTTGGCCGGTGCGCAGATCGAGGAGCCGGTGCTGACCTCCGACACTAATTATGAGTCGGTGGTGGCGACCGTCTCTCCCGAGGAGATAGCGCAGACTGTTCGCCAGCTTGCGGCGGTGGAGAGCCGGGTTACCGGTTATGCCGGCTGTGAGCAGGCCGCTCGGATCGTGGAGGACCGATTCCGCGAACTGGGTCTGGATGATGTTGCTATCGAAGAGTTTCCCGTCCTGGTTCCGTGGGTCAAGGTAGATGAACGGGGCTGGGCGGCCAGTCTGGACGCGGGTAGTGGCCGTGAGTGGGAGATCCTCCCGATCTGGCCCAATCTGGTCCGCTGTCCCAAGACCCCCGCCAAGGGTATCACCGGCAAGCTTATCTACGCCGGTAACGGCGAACTGCGCGCCTTCACTGGCTTGGAAGTGGCCGACAGCGTGGTGCTGCTTGATTTTAACTGCGGCGGTCGCTGGTTCAACGCGCCGTTGTTGGGGGCGCGGGTGGCCCTGTTCATCGAGCCGGATACCACGCTGCGGGGCGAAGCCGAAGAGAAGTTCCTGTCAATGCCCGTGGACATTCCTCGGTTCTGGGTGCCCAAGGAAGCGGCGGACTCGCTCCTGGCCCTGCTCACCGCCAACCCTGACATTCAAGTAACCGTCAAGTGTGATATGGAATGGCGGAAGGTCGTAGCCCAGAACATCACCGGTCGGATCAAGGGTTCTGATCCGGAGCTAAGCAAACAGCAGGTCGTAATTCAGTCCTACTACGACGGCATTTCGATCACACCTACGCAGGCGCCGGGCGCTGAGAACGCCGTCAGCATCGCGGCGCTCTTCCAGGTTATCAAATCCTTCAAGCAGCATCCGCCCAAGCGCACTATCGTCTTCCTGGCTACTGCCGGGCACTTTGAAGGCCTGGCCGGCTCCAAGGCCTTCATCCGCAAGCGTGTGCGCGGGGCCCGCAGTGACGCGCACGTCAAGAGAATGTTCGATATAGTTATTGAGGCACGCGACGACATCGAGAGCGTGACGCGAAGACTGTGGACCGAGCCGGCCGGACAATACCGCCTGGAGCGCAAGCCCCGTCCTCTGGACGAGCAACTGCGGGGTCTGGGGGCGCTGCTGGCCAAGGTCAGGGACGCCTCAAAGAAGGCCCGCTTGCTTGGCCGCGTGGCGGGCTACGCGAAGCGCACCGATCCCAACGCCGGCAAGCTGGTCGAGTACCAGTTGACCGAGGAGGAAATGACCGAGCGCCAGCGCCTGACCGAGAAATTCGGTGGGCGAGTCGCCGATATCGAGGGGAAAGCTGCGCAGACCAAAGCGGCGATTGCCGCGGCGCGCGGTCTGGGACGGGAGGCTAGTGCCGGGCAAAAGACCGCAGCGCTGGAGAAGGTCAAAGAGGCGCTTAATGTGCTTACCGGTGCCCTCGACTTCAGTGAAGAGGACATCTATCTGTGGTTCTCCATTGACCTGTCCAGTCACAACGACGCCTTCGGGATGTTTTTCAAGGCCTACTACTACAACTACTCGGAAACAGCTCAATGGAAGTTCTCCGACATTGGTAAGAAGGCCCGCGAGTACAGCCAGATTATTGGCCGGGCCCTGTCGGTGACTCCCGAAGCGCGCTTCGTAGACGGAATAAATGCGATCAAGGGCAAAGAATGGCATACCTACATGGGTGGGCAGTTGGCGCTGTCCAGCGAGGTGGCCACGCTGGCGGGCATCCCGGGTCTGGGCCTGGCGACCATTGACGACTCCCGGCCGCTAGTGGACACGCTGCTTGACCTTCCTGACCAGGTAGATATTGGAAATGTTGTCGAGCAGACCCGATTCATGAACTGCCTGCTGGCTGACATGATCTCGATTGAGGAGCCTGACGACCTCTATGAACTTAAGCTGACCGACAACTTTGTGGAGGTCAAGGGGCGCTTGGTGGAGTTCGACCCTCAGGTGGCCACCTTCCCGGATAAGTCGGTTCCCGGCGCTATTGCGCTGGCCCGCCCGCGGCGCAAGAGTGCGATGGGTGTGCGTGGTCAGGCCTTTGATATAGCCAGCGAAAAAGATGCACGATACTCGCTGATCGGGCTTCCCAACGTGCGCGCGGCCGGGGGCGAGACTACCATTGAGGGCTATAAGCTCGACGATGACAACGAACAGAGCGGTTACCGGGGCACAGGGGTAATTCGTATGGCTCCCGACCAGGGGGTCAACGGGGCCAAGCAGTATCCGATTGCCTTTGCGCTCAACCAGCCGATCAAGCCGGCCACGGTGGTGCTGTTCCACTGTAAGCCGATGGCGATCTACGATATGATTGACCAGCGCTTCTTCGAGCTGCTCTCGGAAATCTATGTGTATGATTCGGGTACCGATGCGCCACCGACTGAGTACGGCTATGCTTTGCCGCTGCCTGCTCAGGAGCTGACTTCCACGTATGAGCCGGTGGCAGTAGTCTTTGCCCAGCCCGGGATGCGGATTAAGGTGACGATGGCCGCCAGTCTGCTGGGCCTGCAGTTCCTGCTGATTGGCTCTACCGACGACGAGCCTACCGGAATCGGGTACCTGGCCGACGAGAACCCCTCGCTGTATGCCACACCCTACCGGGTGGCCCTCGATATGTGGCGGCTGGACGAGTTCCGCATTAACCGGTTGACCAAGCACGGCATCGAAAACGACCGGGTTAAGGCGGCCCACCAGCGAGCCAAAGAGCAGTTGGCGCTGGCGGCCACGCACCTGCGCGCCCGCGAGTATGATAAGTTCTTCACTTATGCCCGCTCGGCCTGGAGCAACGAATCCAGCGCTTATCCGCAGGTGCGCGCCACGGAGAACGATGTGATCAAGGGGGTCATCTTCTACCTGGCCCTGCTGCTGCCGTTTGCCTTCTTTACCGAGCGGCTGGTCCTTGGCGCCACGAATATTACCGGTCAGATCTTCGGGAATGTGGGTGTGTTCCTGGTCGTGTTTACGGTCATTGCCTTTGTCCACCCGGCGTTCGCCATCACCTTCACGCCGGCGATCATCCTGCTGGCCTTCGTTATTCTGGCGCTGACCGTCGTTGTGGTGGGTATTATCGTCCAGAAGTTCGAAGAGCAGATGAAGGCGGTTCGCTATCAGCAGACCGGCATACACAGCGCCGACGTAGGCCGGCTGGGTGCGTCCGCGGCCGCGTTTAACCTGGGTATATCTAACATGCGCCGGCGTAAGACGCGTACCTACCTGACCGCGTCCACGTTGGTCCTGCTGACCTTCACGGTGCTTTCTTTCACTTCGGTAGTGCAGCAGACGCGTACGAACAAACTGTTACTGCCCCGGTTTGCCGAGTACGACGGAATCATGATTCGTGATCTGGGCTGGCTGCCGATTGGTGAAGCCACCGAGCGCATCCTGAAGAACGAATTCGGCGACCGCTACCCGGTGGCGGCGCGGGGCTGGTACTTTTCTGGCTCTGCCGGCCAGCAGTCGTTCGTGACCATCCGCCGGGGTGACTCCAGTTACAACGCCACCGCGATGGTCGGTCTGACGCCCTCGGAAGCTGATATCACTGGGATTGACAGCGCGCTGCTGCCGGGGGGCAGGTGGTTCGAGACCGGGGAGAAAGACGTCTGTATCCTCCCGGAAAGCGTAGCCGGTACTCTGGAGGTTTCGTCCGAGCAGGTGGGTACTGCGTGGGTCAGCATTTTCGGTAAGCAGATGCGAGTTATCGGCATTATCCGCTCGGGTCAATTCAGTAGTACTACCGACCTGGACGGTGAAGTGCTCACGCCGGTTGACTTTATGGTCACCCAGCAGCAGTTTGGCGAGCAGATGGAAGAGCAGCGGACCGTCACCCGCCGACCGTCGAAGGCGGAACAGCGCCGCGAGTATATCCATCTGGCCCCCGACATGATGGTGGTAGTGCCCTACAGCTTCCTGCTGAACGTGGGGGGCACGCTCCGCTCGGTAGCTATTGGTATTGACGACCCGGACAAAGTTGATGAGACGCTCGATGACTTGGTCCAGCGCATTGACCTCAACGTCTACGGTGGCGTCAATGGGCGCACCTACCTGTGCAGCTCCTTCGGCACTACCGGCTTCCAGGGCATGGCCGACCTGGTCATCCCCATTCTTATTGCTGCCGCTATCGTGCTCAATACCATGCTCGGCTCGGTCTACGAACGGGTTCGCGAGATCTACATCTACAGCTCGCTGGGGCTGGCGCCGACCCATGTCGCCGCTTTGTTCGTGGCCGAAGCGAGTGTCTACGCCATCCTCGGCGCGATTATCGGATACCTGATCGGGCAGGTTACCGCCCGGATATTGGTGCGGACCGACCTGGTCGAGGGGCTGAATCTCAACTACTCCTCGCTATCGGCGGTCCTGTCCACACTCATCATTATGGCTACGGTGCTGGCCTCGGTCATCTACCCGGCGCGCCGGGCGTCAGATATCGCGATGCCGGGTATCGAGCGGCGCTGGGCTATGCCCGAACCCGAAGGCGACACGATGCTCATCAAACTGCCTTTCACTGTTACCGGTGACCAGGCCCTGGGTGTGAATATGTACCTGCACGAGTACTTTGCGGCCCACACCGACTACTCGTTAGGTCAGTTCTCCACCGACGATATCTATCTCACCGAGGAGGACTACGAGTATGGCCAGGGCTACGCCCTGAATACGATGGTCTGGCTGGCTCCCTACGACCTGGGCGTCTCCGAGCAGCTTACCATCGAGACGCTGCCGACTGAGGATGAGGAAATCTTCGAGATTGATGCCCGGATCGTCCGGGCCAGCGGGGACGACGCGTCGTGGCTGCGGGTGACCCGCAATTTCATAAACATTATCAGGAAACAATACCTGTTGTGGCGGACCTTCCCGGTGTCTCAGAAAGAGGAGTATGGCAAGCGGGCAGAGGAACTGATCGCTGCCGGCTCACCCTCATCCGGGGGGCAAGTGGAGGCATAGCACAGGTCGTCATCGCGGCCGCGGGCTGCCGGGAACGGTTGCGCCGGCCGCCGGTACAGTTAATATGCACGTCTGCATAGTCTCGGAGGTGTCGCGTGGCTCATCTTGACCCCGAAATAGAACTATACCGCACCCTAATGGACGAGCCCGACGAATACGTTGATGGCTTCGGGCCTAAGGCGATTCTGGGGTCACTCTTCGTCGGGTTTGTGATGATGCCGGGCGCCATCTACCTGGGTTTGATGGCCGGCCAGACGCTGGGCCCTGCCGCGGAGTGGACGACCATCATTCTGTTCACTGAAATTGCCCGGCGCTCGTTTGTCACCATGTCGCGCGCCGAGGTCTACATCCTCTTCTACATCGCAGCGTCATTAGCTTCGGCCCAGGGCGCCCTGCATCTGGCCGGCGGCGCCTTCGCAGGCCCGATGTTCCAGCAGTATTTCGTACGCTCCCCCGCAGCCAAGGGTATGGGCATTGCCAGCCGCATCCCCCACTGGGTTGTGCCTCCGGGCGATTCCCCGGCGCTGGCCCAACGCACCTTTTTCCACCCCGACTGGATTTGGCCCGTGGTGCTGACTGTGGGTGGTCAGATCCTCGGTCGCATGATCTGGTTTGGCATGGGCTATACGATGTTCCGGATTACGTCCGACTACGAAAAGCTGCCCTTCCCGTTTGCCGCTATTACCGCTCAGGGCTCTACTGCCCTGGCCGAGGCCACCAGCAAACAGGAGACCTGGCGCTGGCGCACCTTCTCCATCGGCGCGATGATCGGTCTGGTTTTCGGCGCTATCTACCTGGGCATCCCCACTATTACCGGTGTGATGATGACCGAGCCGGTGCAACTTATTCCGATTCCGTGGGTGGACTTGACCCGGACCACCGAGAGCATCCTGCCCGCTGTTCCGATGGGCTTTATGACTAATCTCGGCAGCGTCATTAGTGGGTTCGTCGTGCCTTTCTGGGCCGCGGTGGGCAGCTTCATCGCCGCCATCGGCATGGCGATTGTCAACCCCATGTTGTACCGGGCGGGCATCCTCCACACGTGGCGGCCGGGTATGGACACCATCAACACCCAGTTCTATAACCAAATTGACTTCTACTTCAGCGTCGGCATTGGTGCATCCATTGCCGTGGCTGTCCTGGGCTTCTACGAGATCTATCGGAAGTGGCGATATGACCAGCAGGCCCGCGCGCGGGGCGAGGAAACGCGCGGCGGCTGGCAGGTACCGCATGGCCGGGGCGACTTCCCGCTGTGGATTCCCATTGGCGTCTATGCTCTGGCGGGCCTGGGTTATATCATAATCTGTGCGCTCCTGGTGCCCAAGTTCCCCATCATTTTCATTATTGCCTTTGCTTTCCTGATTAGCCCTCTTGAGTCCTACGTCAATGCCCGCCTGATCGGTTTGACCGGTCAGTACCTCGGCGTACCGATGGTCAAGGAGGCCACGATCATCTTCAGTGGCTACAAGGGTGTTGACATCTGGTTCGCACCCATACCGGTGTTCAACCTGGGCGGGGCGGCTGAGCAGTTCCGGGTCCTGGAGCTGACCGGTAACAAGATGGTCAGCTTAATCAAGGCGGAGTTGCTAATGCTGCCCATCAGTATATTCTGTAGCCTGCTGTTCTGGCAGTTCGTCTGGCGGCTGGCGCCTATCCCCTCACCCTACTACCCGTACGCTCAAATGATGTGGCCGCTCAGTGCCCTGCAACGCGGGCTGTGGATGACCTCCACCGTCAACCCCGAGCAAAGTATTTTCTTTAAGGCGTGGCGGCGCAGCTATGCGGCCGGCGGGTTCATTGCAGCGGTCAGTCTCTACGCAGGACTCTCTGTTTTCCGCATGCCGATTCTGTTGATTTACGGTGTGGTGCGGGGGTTCGGGATCCTGCCGCACTCTGTCATACCCCAGATGATCGGCGCGCTCATCAGCCAGTTCTACTTCATACCGATGTTCGGTGCGAGGCGCTGGAAGCAGTATGCCACCGTCCTGGCGGCAGGGTTTTCCTGCGGCATGGGCCTTGTCGGCATGGGCACGATCGCCCTGGCCCTGATCGGAAAAGCCGTCTCGCAGATGCCTTACTGAGTAGGACGAATGGGAGAATGCTCGCTATGCTGGTGACCCCGGAGCAGCCGGGGTTGCCAGTAATGGTTTTGCGGCACCGCCGTGCTGATATGCCGTCCGGTGAGTAGGCACTGGGCAGGTTAAAGCGCGGGGGCGGCGGGTATAATTTGGTTGCAAACGAGCCGACTCTCCATGTCACTGACCAGCCATCTCTCAGGCTGCCGTCAGGCCGGTTCAGCGCTTCGCGTTTTGGCGTCGCTGCACCGATTAGTCCAGTTTAGAGGAGGACCCGCAATGCCTTACAATCATCGGCAACATCGCGGCTTTACCCTAATTGAGCTTATCATAGTCATTAGCATCATTGGCGTTCTGGCGGCAATTATTTTCCCGGTATTCTCCCGCGTCCAGCAGAACAGCCGCAAGACCATCTGCCTGAGCAATCTGCATCAACTCCACCTGGCTATGAAGGGTTACCAGGCTGACTCGGACGGCTTCCTGCCCTCCTGGTGCATCAGTGACCCCAATCCCAACTCAGCGCCCGATCCCAAGAATGAGCCGGCTGACCATATCGTGACCTGGGATGTCGTTCTACTGGATTACCTCGGCGATGCGACGGAGCTCTTCGTATGCAAGAACAATCCGGTGGCGGGGAACAAAACGGTGGTAGGCCGTGACCCGGAGGGTAACCCGTACAACGCCCGCGCTTATGCGATGCCGCGCTACACGCAGTGGGACTTCGGCGGCAACGAGTTCGCCGGCGTGGAGGTCGCCCGGATTCCCAATCCGGTCACCACGGTACTTCTCTTCGAAAAGGGGGCCAACCGGCCGGGTACCTGGGGGGATGCCATTGGCGAGAACGCCTGGCAGAGCCACGACTGGCGGCCCTCGGTTGACGAAGATAGGTATCGCGACGATATGTTCCATTTCGACGGCAAGAACTTCCTGTTCATTGATGGCCACGCCAAGTGGTTCGAGGGCGGCCCGGACCCCGCGTGGGACAAGACAGATGACACGATCACTATCCCGGACAAGCCCGATACCCCCGGTGCTCGTGAGGACGACGACCCTAATAAGCCTCGCATAATTGACCCCGAAAATCCCTTCAAGTGGGACTCCGGGTGGCGGGGATGCAATACCAGTAAGTCTTGCGGCCCGGGTGTTATGGAGATCAGCCAGCCGTGGTATCAGGGCGGCGACTGGCCGCCCAAGGCGGGCACCTGGCCGCCTGACCCCGACGAGTGGCCGGAGTAGCCTGCCCGGCCCTACCCGATCCAGATTACTGACCCAGGGGCACCCCGCCCCTGGGTTTTTTCCGTGGCACCGGCTGGCCTCCGCAGGAGGATTGCTCTGGCGCGTGTCGAAACAGTCCTGTGGACAGTAGGCAGCTTCACCTCAGTTCCCGAAGGGAGCGATCTACCGTGGCTATCAAGCAGCTATTTGACCTCACTGGCAAGGCGGCGCTGGTTACCGGCGGCGCGCGCGGCATTGGACGAGCCTGTGCCGAGGGCCTGGCGGAGTTCGGCGCAGACGTGGCTATCGCCGACATCCACGAGGAAAACGTCAATAAGACCGTCGCCGAGATGACCGAGACCTACGATGTGCAGATCGAGGGCATTGTGTGCGATGTGACTGATGCGGCGGCCGTCGCAGCTATGATCGAGCAGGTGGCGAGTGCCTTCGGCAAGCTGGACATTCTGGTCAATAGCGTGGGCATCTGTATCTGGCGGGCTGCTCTGGAGGTTGACGAGGAAGAGTGGCATAAGGTGATGAACACGAACCTGACCGGCACATTCCTGTGCTGCCAGGAGGCGGCCAAGCAGATGATTGCCACCGGCGGTGGGGCGATCGTCAATATCGCCTCAATGTCGGGCAGTATCGTCAACACGCCGCAGGCTCAGGCCTCCTATAACACTTCCAAGGCGGGCATGATCCACATGACCCGCAGCATGGCTGCCGAGTGGGCCGAGTATGGCATTCGGGTCAACACCGTGAGCCCCGGCTATACGCTTACAGAGATGACCCAAACGGTGCCGGAGTATCACGAGGGATGGAGCGAGTTGACCCCGATGAAGCGGCTGTGTGAGCCGGAAGAGCTGGTCGGCGGGGTGATCTATCTGGTTTCAGAGGCAGCCAGCTTCACCACCGGCCACGATCTGGTCATTGACGGCGGATACATGGTCTGGTAGCCTGTCGCGCCGCGCTCGAGAGCAAGGCCCTGGCCCAGACCGAGATCATGGCGACGTATGCCCACTAACGCTCATCGCAAGTGGCTTTACGGGTCGTAGCGGATGAGAGGCTGAGCAATGATCGCTAACAATGTCGAAGCTCTGATTGGCAATACCCCGCTGGTCGCACTCAGTCGGATTGCGGCGGATGTTGACGCCACGGTACTGGGCAAATGTGAGTTTGCCAATCCCGGCGGCAGCGTCAAAGACCGCATTGCTCTGTACATGATTGACGCTGCTGAGCGCGACGGGCTGATAACGCCTGGGCAGAGCACGCTCGTTGAGCCGACCAGCGGCAACACCGGCATTGGTCTGGCGGTGGTTGCGGCTGCGCGGGGGTACCGGCTCATCCTGACGATGCCGGAGAGCATGAGCGTGGAGCGCCGCCGCCTGCTGGCCGCCTACGGCGCGGAGCTTGTGCTCACTCCTGCGGACGGCGGGATGAAGGCGGCGATAGCTAAGGCCCGGGAGATTGTCGCTGGGTCGCCCGACGCTTTTGTGCCGATGCAGTTCGAGAATCCGGCCAATCCCCAGGCGCATCGCGAGACCACTGCCGAAGAGATCTGGCGCGACACTGACGGAGCGGTAGACATATTCGTGGCCGGTGTGGGCACCGGCGGCACTATTACCGGCGTCGCCAGCGCCCTGAAGCCGCGCAAGCCCACGCTCCAGGCGATTGCGGTCGAGCCGGCTAGCTCGCCGGTACTCTCGGGCGGCGAACCCGGGCCGCACGGCATCCAGGGCATTGGGGCGGGCTTCATTCCCCCGGTGCTGGAGGTCGAGTTGATTGACGAGGTCGTCCAGTGCACGGAGGAAGATGCTTTCGCCACCTCGCGCCGCCTGGCTACGGAGGAGGGCCTGCTGGTCGGCATATCGTCGGGGGCGAACGTGTGGGCGGCGCTGAGCGTAGCCCGGCGACCGGAGAATGCGGGGAAGACCGTCGTTACGATACTATGCGATACTGGCGAACGCTACCTTTCTGGGGAGCTGTTCCGCACACCGTAAACGCACCGTCTGTCCGTGTCTGCCGACATGCAAGACGCCCTGCCATACTCGCTTACAGTACGGGGCGCTGCTTGTGCCAGTCGTTGGCCTGCTCGTAGGCGTAGGCCACCTGGAGAATCTTCTCTTCGGCGAAGGCCCCGGCCATTATCTGCAGACCCACCGGCAGTCCCTCGACGAAGCCGCAGGGGATGCTGATCGCGGGAATGCCAGCCAGGTTGATCGGAATCGTGCAGATATCGGCTAGCTTCATCGCCAGCGGGTCATCGGCTCGCTCGCCGATCTCGAAGGCCACGGTAGGCGAGGTGGGGGAGAGCAGCACGTCATACTTGGCGAAGGCGCGGTCGAAGTCGCGCTTGATGAGCGTGCGGACCTTGAGGGCCTTCAGGTAGTAGGCGTCGTAGTACCCGGCGCTCAGCGCGTAGGTACCCAGCATAATTCGCAACCGCACCTCCGGGCCGAAGCCTTCGGCGCGCGTATGCGAGAACAGCTCGTTGATGTCGTCAGTCTCAAGCGGTGTGCGGTAGCCGTACCGCACGCCGTCGAAGCGGGCCAGATTGGACGAGCACTCCGCGGGCGCGATAATGTAATAGACCGGCAGGCTGTAGTCAATGTGGGGCATCTGGACCTCTTCGCACTCCAGGCCCATATTCTGCAACTGGTCAATCGCCGCCTGCACGCAGTCGCGCACCTGCGGGTCAATCCCCTCGCCCAGAAGCTGTGTGGGCACGCCCGCTTTCAGCCCGTCCACGGAGCCGGTCAGGTGCTGGGTATAGTCGGGCACCGGGATATCGGCGGAGGTCGCGTCGAGCGGATCGTGCCCGGATATCAGGTTCATCACCAGCGCGCTATCGGTGACATCCTTGGTCAGCGGCCCGATCTGATCCAGCGACGAAGCATACGCAATCAGCCCGTAGCGCGAGACGCGCCCGTAGGTCGGCTTCAGGCCCACGATGCCGCAGAGCGCTGCGGGCTGGCGGATCGAGCCGCCGGTGTCCGACCCCAGCGCCACAAAGACCTCGCCGGCGGCGACCGCTGCGGCGCTGCCCCCGCTCGAGCCGCCCGGCACGCAGTCGAGGTTCCACGGATTGCGCGTCACCTGGAAGGCCGAGTTCTCGGTAGATGAGCCCATCGCGAACTCGTCCATATTAGTCTTGCCGACCATCGGCAGCAGCGCGTTTTGCGAGCGCTCGACCACGGTGGCGTCGTATGGCGGCACGAAGTTCTCCAACATCTTCGAGCTGCACGTGCTGGCCAGGCCCTTCGTGCACATGACTTCCTTGATACCGATCGGCACACCGGTCAGCGTATTGCCCGCTTCGCCTGCCGCTAGCTCCTTGTCAGCCTGCGCCGCCTGCTCTCGGGCGCGCTCGGGAGTAACGGTGACAAACGAGTTCACCCGATCCTCCACCGCCTCAATCCGCGCCAGGCAGGCTTCCGTGGCCTCCTGCGCCGACAGCTCACCGGCGGCAATCTGCTCAATTAGTTCGTGGGCGGTCAGTTCATAAAGCTCCACGACAAACCTCCGTGTATGTTAAGCCGTGCGGCCTACTTGTCCACGATTCGGGGTACGCGGAAGAAGACATCGGCGCTGTCGGGCGCGTTGGCGATGACCTCTTCGACTGGCAGCGAGGGCCGCGAGCTGTCCTGGCGGTAGACGTTCTCCATCGCGATGGCGTGCGAGGTTATCTCCACATCGTCAGTGTTGAGTTCCTCAAGCTCCTGGAAGTAGACGAGAATGCGATTAAGCTCGCGCCCCACGCGAGCGAGTTCCTCCGGTGATAGCGCCAGATGGGCTAGCTGGGCGACGTGGGCTACTTCTTCGGGAGTTATCTCGGGCATACTGAACGGCCCTCCTGGTACTCATCGCGTTTCAGTGGCACGGGCTTCCCGCCCATGCAGCACAGGCAGGATGCCTGTGCCACTGACCAACTTTGCTCCGTGTTATGGCTATCATGACCGCGATTAATCTTAACACACGCGCGAACCGCCGGTCAACCCGAGGGACTGTTCGAGACTCTCAGGATTCTGGGGAAGGGAGAAGAAGTAGCAGTAGGGATAGCTTGCGCTTGATTCCCGTAGGAGCGCCATGCCCGGCGAC
>CAYNMY010000008.1:0-14816 GCA_964398275.1 uncultured Armatimonadia bacterium
ATGGTGCACGAGGCGGCGCGGGCGGCGAAGGCACTCGCCGAGGAGGGCATTTCTGTGGACCTGATAGACCCTCGCACCCTGGTGCCACTGGACGTCGAGACCATCCTGGCGTCGGTACAGAAGACCGGGCGACTGGTGATCGTGGACGAGGCCTATGCCCGGTGCAGTGCCGCGGCGGAGATTTCTGCGCTGGTGGCCCAGGAGGGCTTCGAGTGGCTGAGGGCACCGATACGGCGGCTGGAGACGCTGCCTATTCCGCATCCTGTCGCCGCGCCACTGGAGGAAGCCATGCTCCCGAACGCGGCCAAAGTTGTCCAGGCCGTCCACGATGTAATGCAGGCCGGCTGAGGCAAAGTGCCCTCGAGAGGAGAATAGTGCATGAATGATCTAGCCGAGAGGATTGTGCACACGCAGGTAGAGCCTGGCCAGGTGGCCTTGTTTGGGCTGGGTCAGGCGGGGTTCGTCTTTAAGACAGCCAGCGGTCGGATTATCTACATAGACCCCTACCTCAGTGATGCCGCCGAGCGGCTGGTTGGCTTCCGGCGGCTGATGCCCAACCCGCTGACGCCCGAGCAGGTAGCGGCCGACGTTGTCATCAGCACTCACGAGCACGTTGACCATCTGGACATTGATGCGCTACCGGTGATTGCCCGGCACACCGAGGCGCTGTTCGTAGGCTCACCGAGCTGCCGGGCCGAATACGAGAAGCTGGGCATACCCTCCGAGCGCGTGGCTTGCCTGGCTGCCGGAGAGTCCCTCGAGCTTGAGGAAATCAGGATAACTGCCGTTGCCGCTGACCACGGAGAGTTGGCCCCCGACGCGATAGGCGTAGTACTGGACTTCGAGGGTCTGGCCATCTACCACACCGGCGATACCGCCTTTGACCGCCAACTTGCCGAGGCCGTGGCCGATTTCCCGGTCTGCGTGCTGCTGCCGGTCATCAACGGTGCCTTCGGCAATATGACAGCAGAGGAGGCCGCCGCACTGACGGCCGCTATCCAGCCCAAAGTCGCCATCCCCACGCATTACGGCATGTTTGCCGAGCACGGCGGGGACCCCGAGGCCTTCCGGCAGGCTTGTGCCCGGCTGGCGCCGGAGGTGGCAGTCGTCATCCTCCCACCTGGGCAACTCTACGTCTGCCAGAGCTGAGCAGCATAAGGCAGTGTTGCCGGGTTGAGTCTCTCGGGCAACTATCTCCTAAGGAACGATAACCGCCTTCATAACGCCCTCGCGACGCTCACTAACTGTCTCAAAGGCCTGTTCGTAATCTTCCAAATCAAACTGATGGGTGATGAGCTGCTGCAATTCTGTTCCGTACTGCTCAAGCATGTATAGTGACTGGTTGAAGGTCTTGGGGGTATAGCCCAGGACCCCAAACAGCCGCACTCCCCGGAAAATGAAGTAGTCGCAGTCCAATTCTATTATTGTCCCAATGCCGGCGACTCCGGCCAGGGCCACTGCCCCACCTACCCGCACCGCATCCAAAGCCAGTTGTACTGCGTCCACCTTGCCGGCGCTCTCAAATATGATATCCGGCCCTTCGCCGTCAGTCAGCTCCCTGAGCCTGTCGAGCGCATTCTCTGTGCGAACGTTAATAGTGTGGGTAGCTCCCACTTTGATGGCCAGCTCGTTGCGTTCGTCCCGGGTGCCGACAATAATGATTCTCTTGATTCCCAGTGCCTTATAGAAATTGACCGCCAGAAGCCCAATGGGGCCGGGGCCAATCACCGCCACCACATCTCCCAGATGTATTGGTGTTGCGTTCACCCCGGTCCAGACACAGGCCCCCGGCTCGGTCAATGTGGCCAACTCCAAAGACACTGACTCGGGCAGCCTGAACACCTGGTTCTCGCGGGCCACCACATACTCAGCAAAACCACCGTCGCGGGTGAAGCCAATCTCGATATGTTCTTTGCGATCCTCCCGGCAGTAACCCTCTTCGCCTCGCCGGCAGTACTTACACAGACCGCAGTGCGCGCCGGGCTTGACCGTAACTCTATCGCCGGGCTTTGCGCTTGTCACATTACTGCCGATCTCCTCGACTATCCCCGAGAACTCGTGCCCCAGAACAACCGGATACCTTATGTAGGGCTCTGGTCTTATGCCGTCAATGGCTTCCAGATCGCTCATACATATCCCACAAGCCGCTACCTTTACCAGCACTTCACCCAGGCCACATTCGGGGACCGGAACGTCCTTTAGGAGCAACTGGCCCGGTCTTTCAATGGTTAGAGCTTTCATCAGACAGCACTCCTTTATGACTGGATACGGACTTCGGCCAAAGCCACGCCGGCGCAGTTTGTCAGAAATCCCGGGTATATCCGCACGTCCAGCCGCCATCTACGGTCAGGACATGGCCGGTGATGTATTTGCTTTCCTCGCCTGAGAGAAAAAGCACAGCATTGGCTATGTCCACGGGGTCACCCGGGCGCCCCAGGGGAACATGCGATAGCATACGCTCCACCATTTCCGCCTGCCCAGCGTCTTTGCCATAAAAGAGGTCCTCTGTGGCCCGCGTAAGGATCGAGCCCGGCGCGACCGCATTAACATTGATGCCGTAGGGAGCCAGTTCCAGTGCCATTGCCCTCGTCAGGTTGTGCACGCCAGCTTTGGCGGCCACGTAGGCAATCTGCTTGCGGGCGGGGACGGTGCCGAAGACCGAACCAATGTTGATGATCCTGCCCGACTTCTGCTTTATCATTACTCTGGATACAGCTCGGGAGCAGTAAAAGACGCCGGTAAGGTCAATACCGAGGATTCTTGCCCAATCCTCGTCAGGAAACTGGTCAATATCAACACGGTCGTGACCTCCAACACCAATCCCGGCATTGTTCACAAATATGTCTATTCTTTCGAACTCGTGGACGACGCTGTCAATCAGATGCTCTGCGCTTTGCTTGGAAGAGACATCGGTGGGGATGAAGTGACACTTGCCGATGGCGGATAATTCCGCTGTCGTCTTTTCCCCCTCTTCCTCCTGGATATCAGCAATGATGACCTGAGCTGAATTCTCAAGCATCAATCTTGCACAGGCTTTACCGATACCGGCGGCACCACCGGTGATTACGGCAACCTTATCAGTTAGATCTATCTTCATGAGGATGCTCTCTTTCAGCGTCCGCACCGTGTTGTAGTTGATATTCCCCACGTCACTGCGCCCGCCCTGCCGCACCGCGTCTCGCGCTGGCAAACGCGTACATACATTCGCCCAGATGCCTCTGTGTCTTCCCAAGCAAAGTTACGCCCAGAACATCCATAAACGTTGCCCGTACTGACTAGTGCCTACCGCCGGGGTGCATGACGCGTGGCTGGGTGGAGGCGTGGAGGCTGCGCCCGTCTACATCAAAGACAACCTCACCATACACGGCCGTGTACTGTTCGTCGGCGCGCTCGATCTGTCCCACAAGCTCTTGGCCTTGGCGCAGCAGAGGCGCTTCCACCCATTTGGCTTCGCGGAAATCCCGCAGACTGGATCGCGCCACCCAGAGACGGGCTTGTGACGGCGCGGGCGTGGCCGTGACCCGCAGCTCCAGACCCTCGCCAGACTCGTCGAACTGCCACCGCAGTTCCGGCAGGGGCTTCTGCTCGGCTACCAGGCGGGCGAATCCAGCCAGTGAATCTAGTATCCGCATCCTGCCCTCCAGGCCGTGCCCCGCATTAGGAGCGATGAGCAGCAACTTGGGCTGGGCCAGACCGGGCCAGTAAAAGTTGACCGCATCTATGGGCCAATAGCGGTCGTTGCTGCCCAGGATGGTAAACTTGGGCATGAGCAGGCGGTCGCGGTATGAGTACGGATCAACCATCCAGAACAGGCGAAAGCCGCGCCCCCGGTCCGCTACCTGCTGCAGACCTTTCGAGGTGTACTCGGCGATCTGCTCGGAGTAATCGCCCCAGAAATCGCGCTGGTGTTGGACCTGTACGGTCATGTTCAGGATGTCGAAGACCATTGGGGCGATGGCCACAGTGCGCTCCGGGTCGGCGATGGCGGTGAGGTACGTAGTCCAGCCGCGCTTGGACGCGCCCGCCACCATGAACCCACGGGGCGTTTGGCCCCAGCGTTGCTCAGCCAGCTCTTCCAGACAGTCCATAGCGCGCAACGCACTCTTGACCATGGGAAAGAGCAGCACCCAGTCCTCATCGCCGGTCTCCAGATACTTCGCGAAGGTGTAGGCAATCAGGGCATCCTCACGCAGGTTGGCGAACAGAGGTTGGTTGGGGATGTGGTACAGGGTGGCGAGGCGAAGACCAGCCAGGTTAGCCATGGTTAGGCCCATAGCCTGGTCCAGCGGCTTCGCGCTGCCGCCCGTGATGAATAGCACCATCACGCCAGGGAACTCCAAGTTCTGCGGCTCATAGACCTGGATTTGATGTTCCCACTTGATCCCCTGCCACCCCTGCGAGACCATGTGCAGATCGTAAACCCTGCCCTGCGGCTGATCAACAACCCCGCGCAGCTCCCATTGGAACGCCTGGTCGGGCTTGGCCACATAGTCGAATAAGTCAGCATATGCCGCAGCGAAAGTACACGCCAAACTGGCAGCTATCAACGCAGGTAAGAGTCGTATTGCTGGACGCTTCTGACGATTCATGGCTTCTCTCCTCCACTTGGTCTCGGCCGCAATTCATAGTCCGGGAATGCTCAATCGCGTAACATCTGCCGGCACGCCTGGGTTGCCAGAGCAGCCTCGCGTCGGCCGCCACTGTCTATATCTTCGATGGCCGCGCGACAGCGCCTGCCGCCCTGTCGCTGAAGATGTCAGATATCGGGACTACATCCGCCCAAACCAATCCAGCTATTCCATAGTGGCTCACATCTATTCTCTTAAGATTCGACGTCGCAGCGAGTTTCTCCTTGCAGCACGACCGGTGGGCGCAGAGAAGGAATTGCCGCGTCAATCGAGGAATATGCTGCTGGGTGCAAATTGCCATGTAGCGCCAGGTCCGGGCCACTCACGCGAGAGTGGGCTTGAACCCCCGGGCCGAAGGGAGCCAAATCGCAGTGAAGATAACCCATTTGGAAACTTTCGATGTTGCGCCACGCTGGTGTTTTCTCAAACTGCACACGGACGAGGGCATAGTGGGCATATCTGAGTGCCTGGCGGGCTCGGCCACGAACTCAGTAGTCGCCTACGTGCACGACCTGGCTACCTACTTGACGGGCAAGGATCCTCGGAGGATCGAACATCACTGGCAGGCGATGTACCGCGGCGCCTTCTGGCGGCGTGGGCTCATAATCTGTGCCGCCATCAGCTCTATTGAGATCGCACTCTGGGATATTCTGGGCAAAGTGCTGGGCGTGCCCATCTATCAACTGTTGGGGGGCAAGTGCCGCGATCGCATCCGCATGTACCCGCAGATCAGCGGTGCGACGTTGGACGAGCTAGCCCAGAGCGCCGCCGCGGCCGTGGACCTGGGCTTCACCGCGGTCAAGTGGGTTCCTGTTGATTTCACCCAGGCCGTGGACACGCCCGCGGCACAGAAGCGCGCTGTTGAGCAAGTGCGGGTAGTCCGTGAGGTCGTCGGCGACGAGGTTGACATACTACTCGACCTGCACGGGCGAGTGACCCCGGCGATGGCGATTCTCCTGGGCGAGGCTTTTGCCCAGTACCGGCCGATGTTTCTGGAGGAACCGTGCCTGCCCGAAAACGTTGACGCCATGGCGCGGGTGGCCCACACACTCAAGACACCGATTGCTACCGGCGAGCGGCTCTATACCCGGTTCGGCTTCCGGGAGGTATTGGAGAAACAAGCCGCGGCCATTGTCCAGCCCGACGTCCTCATTTGTGGGGGAATAATGGAACTCAAGAAGATCGCGGCGATGGCGGAAGCATACTATGTCGCGGTGGCGCCCCATAATCCCAACGGCCCGATCTCAACGGCGGCATCGCTGCAGGTGGATGTCTGCATCCCCAACTTCCTCATTCAGGAGCACATCAGCCTGGGTGACGGCTACCTGAAGCAGCCCATAACCGTGACCGACGGCTATGCTGAGATCCCCGACGGGCCCGGCCTGGGCGTTGAGCTTGATGACGAGGCAATCCGCGACAATCCCCGCCAGTTTGAGGAACATCCCGCGTATTTCCACGCGGACGACGGCTCCGTGGCCGACTGGTAGCGAGAGGCGGACGTCCAACAGGAGGGCTGTATCATCAACGATGACAAGGGCGGTCTATTCGCGGCAGTGCTGGCCTCTGCCGCTGAGTTTGGTCAGCAAACGGCGGTGATAGCGGAAGAGCACCGACTGACCTATCAGCAGCTCGTGCACAGTGCCGGAGCGCTGGCCACCGGCCTGGCGAAGCTGGGCGTAAGGCGCGGTGAGCGCGTGGCGCTGCTGCTGCCCAACTGCCCGCAGTTCATAGTCTCGTATCTTGCTGTCACTGCCCTGGGTGCGGTCGTCGTACCCGTGCATTGCCAACTGAGTGGAGAAGAAGCAGCGTACATCCTCAACCACGCCCAAGTCCGGGCCCTCATATCTCTATCAGAACTTGACCCCATCATCACGCAGTTACAGCAACAGGTTGCCGGCCTCACGAACTTGCTGATCAGCGGCCAGTCAGCAATAGCGGACGCCGTCAATCTGGAGCAACTCATATCTGCCAGCGCTGACCGGCCCATATTGGCAGATGCCGCCCAGCACGATGATGCCGCAGTCCTCATCTACACTTCGGGCACCACCGGACGGCCCAAAGGCGCGGTGCTCTCCCACCGTAACCTGCTGGTGAACGCCCGCTCGTGCCGCGAGCTGATAGCGGTAACGAGTGAGGATACGTTTCTGGCAGTGCTGCCTCTGTTTCACTCCTTTGGCGCCACGGTCTGCATGATACTGCCTCTGATAACGGGGGCTGGTATCGTGCTCCAAACAGCCTTCGTTCCGCCGCAGGTGCTGGCAGCGTTTGAAGCCCACGGTGCTACCATATTTGCCGGTGTGCCCGCGATGTTTGCAGTACTGGCGGCATGCCGCACCGCGCGGGAGTACGACCTGAGCAGCCTGCGCGTGTGCGTTTCGGGCGGAGCGCCGCTGCCGGTCGAACTGCTTGCAGGTTTTCAAGAGCGTTACGCCGTCCCGCTGGTGGAAGGCTACGGGCCCCCCGAGGCCTCGCCGGTGGTAAGCGTCAACCCGCCGGCGGGAGTGCAGAAGCCGGGCAGCGTCGGGCCGCCCATACCCGGGGTGACAGTGCGCATCGTGGACGAAGCGGGCCAGGATCTGCCTACCGGCCAAGTCGGGGAAATCATCGTTGCCGGCGAGAATGTCATGCAAGGGTACTGGCGGGATGCGGCAGCGACAACTGAGACGATCCGCGAAGGCTGGCTCTACACCGGCGACCTGGGCAAGCTGGACGCCGACGGTTACCTGTACATCGTGGACCGCAAGAAAGATATGATCATAGTGGGCGCCACCAATGTCTACCCGCGGGAGGTCGAGGCGGTCATAGCCCAAATACCGCAGGTCGGCGAAGTGGCTGTAGTGGGGCTGCCGGATGCTCTGCGCGGCGAACGGATTAGGGCGGTAGTAGTACCAATCGAGGATGCCGAGCTCACCGCCGAGCGGATCATCGCCCATTGCCGCCAGCATCTAGCGCCGTTCAAAGTACCCCACGTAGTTGAGTTCAGAGAGTCTCTACCCAAGTCTGCCCTGGGGAAGGTTCTGAAGCGGGAGCTGCGCAGGCCCTAACCAGAACGCACTCACGGCGAATCATCCTGGCACCTCGCAGGCAGCGACGAAGTCGGCCTGCAGCACCGTGTTACCGTAGTAAGTTTCGAAGTAACGCATGGGATAGCGACGCCGGCGCTACTGTACCTTGATCAGGCCCCATAGATCGGGGCGCAGCTTGGCTTCGCTGGGCGCGTCGGAGGTGATGACGGTCTCTTTATTTGCCCAGTAGACCCGTTGCAGATTGACCATCCCGGCGGCATCCGAGAAGATCGCGCCGACGTCGCCGCGCAGCTGCTGCCCCGCCTGGGGCTGCCAGCGCAGCTCGGCCAGCGGGATTGCCGCCTCCACTGTGTAGGAGCCTTCTTCCCGGACGATCTTGATATTGGCGCTGGCCACGATGTGCACGTCGTCCAGCTTGAGGCTCCAGAAGCTGGTGAACTCGACTTCATTCTTCGGCTGTCCTGCGTCCACCACCGGCCGGTACAGCACGACTATCGGCTCATCGTTCATCACCGAGATGAGCACGCGAATATCACCGACGGCGGGGGCCTTGCGCTTCTTGTTGGCCTCCGGATTGGTGGCGAGCTGGAAGTCCACACAGTCGCCGGTCTTGAACAGCCACGGAGCCGACTTGCCGGTGTTTATCATCGGCGAGTCGTCAGCAACCTCGTAGGCCAGGTACAGGTTCGTGTCATCGTAGCCGATCCAGGCGTTGGCCACGGTCTCCCCGAGCGATTCTATCGCCACTGCCCCATCCTCCGGCCATTCGCCGAGCTGGCCGTCCACACTCGGTGTCATCCGTTCGATAGTCAGCGTCGCCGCCGCAGCCTCCGCTTCGGCCGCTGCCGTCCGCCGGTCCACAAGCTGCTGCGCCGCAGCGGCATCCTGCTCGGCAACCGTGCTCTCGTATGGACCAAATCTCTTGATGGTATCCAGCCCCAGCACCTCGCAGACGCGCCAATCGTGATCGCCGGTTAGCAGCCTGACCTTGCCATCGGCGGCGCGTCCCAGCCAGCCACTGAACGGCTCGGCGGTCATGCTGGTGTTGTTTATGGAGGTGCCGGCAGCCGGGATGTCATCAGGCATCGTCGCCGGGCAGGTCCAGATGTGCTTGAAGACCTGGCTGATGTACAGGCCGTCCGTGGTCAGGAAATCCTCGTGGCTAAAGGCGCGCAGCGAGAAGACTTTGCCAACCTCCGGCCCCATATCCACGACTCCGCTCACCCGCAGGATCTTGTGCAGGTCACCGGGCTGCAATTGCTTGGCTTCCCAGCCAGGATACTTGTGCGGATACGTCCAGATCAGTTCGCCGTCTTTGTTGAGACCCTCAATCGCGTCCCTGCGGGTGCGGGAGATGAAGCCGTCTTCGTAGACGGTGGTGCGACCATTAACGATATTGGTGACCAGTTCGGCCTTGGTGAAGTCATAGCGCGGCGCACCATAGTCAGTCCATGCCACCGGGTTGAGCCGGTGCAGGCCGTTGGTACTACCTACGTACAGATTCAGATCGGCCAGCACCTCCTGGTCCCACCACCAATTGTAGTCACCAGTCCACTTGACCCTGAAGAACTGGAGTTCTGCCGGTTGTGGTTTACCATCCCGGTTCTCATCAAACCAGTAGTACTTCTCTATTTCATGTCCCACGAATGGCCCCCGCGCCTTAATACCAGTGCCGCTGGTGTCGAACAGCCCCTTCCGGATTTCGCCGATAGCGCAGACCGGGGTCCAGTGGTCGCCCTCGCGCATCAGGATGGTATGACCGCCGGTGGAGTAGTCAATCCAGTAGTCGTACTGCTTTCCGCTGGCGTCGCTGGTGATGAACTGCCCCCCGTCGCAGTACCAGTGCAGCGTGTAAACCGGCCAGATGCCGAAATACTCCCCCTCGCGCTGGCGCCACATCGTGCTGACCAGCTCCCACTCCTGGGTCTGGTAGTTGAGTTTGAACTCCATCCCGTCGCCGAAGGCAATCGTAGGATCAGTCGGGTGGAGCAGGCCGCCGGTGCCGTGGTAGCGCGTATTGCCGATAAAGTCCTTGACCAGCCTGCCATCTTTGCCCCAAACGCTGATGCGCCGGGGGCGGTCGTCGCTCTCGCAGACCCAGATGTTGCCGTTGGCATCCACGTCAATCGAGGACATGAAGCGCATGCCCTGCGGATCAAAGCGCCCCTCGTCAGGCCGGCCTCCCTTGACGCCGGCGGTGCGGATCAGATTGCCCCGCTTGTCAAACACCTTGACCTGCATATCCGGGCCCAGGTCGGCGACGTAGATGTTGCCGACGTCATCGACTGCTATTGCGCCGAACTTGCCCACGCCCGGCGTCCTGGCCGCGGCGCGTTGCCCGGTCTCGACGTTGAACCGGACTATCCGACCGCGGGTCACCACGTACAACAGTCCGTCGGGGCCAAAGTCGAGACTGTCCGGCGATTTCACGTAGAGGTCGCCGACTCTCCCCATACTCTCGGCATCCACCAGTATTATGCGGTCGTTGCCGCCCAGGCTGACGGCCACCAGCTCTTCGTTGGCAGCGATATCGCGCAGGCCGCCCTCCATTGCGTAGAAGTGATCTCGCTCATCAGGCTGGTTGCCTACTCCGTGTGGGGTGGTGCGCAGGCCTGTGGGCCGCTGGTAGCTAATCTTTCCACCGGCGCCGCCCTGCGTCATCACCAAGATCGGCTTCCAGACCCCTCCGAAATACTCCCGCTTCTCGACGCGCACGACCATCACGTGTTTTCCCGGCGAGAGTGGACCGCCCAACGACCGCGCGAAGGGCTTGTCCCACATCTCGACCGGCGGCCGCTTCTGCTCGGCGAACTTGCGCCCGTCCATGTACAGATCGGCGAGGCCATCAACGGCCCCAAAGTGAAAGGTTATTGGGTCGTCGAGCCCGCTGGCCGGGTATTCAAACTCTATCGCATACCAGGCCACGCCGTGATAGTCGTACCCCTGGTCCTGCCAGCGCGTATCGGTCCGAATGGCATCCCAGTTGCTGAAGTCGGCCTTTTCATACCACTTCTCGGTGAGGCCGACGCCAGCCGGATCGAGCTTAAACCGGGCAGTGAGCGGGAGGGTCATGACCTGCTTTGTGAACAGCATCGGGCTGAGCTCAACTGTCTTCTGCAGCGCACCGGTATCCGGGTCCCGCCGGGCGAGCTTGGCGGTACTACGATGCGCGCAGAACAGATATTTGCTGCTAGCGGCGAGCTTATCGCCGTAGACGCGGCTCTCTTCTTGCCCGTGCCAGATCTTCTTCATCGTATCAACGTTGATACCCAGCACCGGGCAACCGCCCTCGTCGTGGTGCCAGCCGACGTAGCTGTGCCGCCCGCCGCAGGCCACGGCGGTCGGACAGGCATGATCTGACCCCCAATCACCGGTGCCGTCGCCAATCTGCCACGGCGGGTCACCGGGATTGTAGTACGAGAGCATATAGGTGACGTCGAGGCCCTCGTGACTCAGGCCCTTCACGCGGTACGTGCCCGGTTCAACGGGGTTACCGTCGTCGTCGAGCCCGTCCCACATCACCTCTACGGTGCAACTGTCGCCCTCTTGGCTGATCTGGTACTGCTTCACTGGTGTATCTTCTATGAGATTGCGGACCCGCTTGCCGGCAGCATCGTCAATCGCGATAGTGAATGTCTTCGCTGAGCGTGGCACCTCCACGGTGATAGGGACTACTCCTTGGAGCCGCTCAGCAACCTCCTCTTGAGGTGTAGACTGCGGCAGGTTACCTTGCGGTTCCAGCACGCACTCGCCCCAGGCAGTGGTCGTTTTGGAGGGATGTGTCTTTGCCATCCAGCTACGCGGCCGATCAGCGCCTGCTCTGACCAGGTCCAGACACTGGGTGACCAAGGAGCCGGCCGTGCCCTGGCTGAAGCTCCAGCGGGGGCCGAAGAGCATGGCGAACCGTGCGCCGGGCATAAAACGCTGTTCCCCGTGGAAGAGCACACTCCAGGGCAGCTTCAGTTCGTGGACGTAGCCCTGGCCGTCGGCATCCTTCCGGTATGTCGCCTCGACGCCCTCCGCGCGGGGGTCGTCCACTCGGATATCTTGAGACAGGTGAGGATTCAGGAGCCTGCTCGCGTTCATACGAAGCAGCGGCTTCTGGTCAATGGTGTAGTACCAGGTGTCGATGCGCCAGGCGACATCGGTCTGCATAAAGATTATCAGGCAATCGCCCCTGTCCGGCTTGTACGGCAGCCGGTTAACCATCGGCGACAGGTCCCGCCGGACCCCGGACAGGTAGAGCGCTTCGTCATCATACATCGCGGCAATGCGCACACTATTGACATCGCGGGTACTCCGGTCGGGATACAGCCAGATTTGCCCGGACAGGTCCCACTCGCCCACCGAGCCGTCAACCGTCACCGGCCCCGGCGCGGGCACCGCCCGCAGCACGTGATTGAGGCTGGGCTGGGCTAGAGCACCTAGCGGCGCCATCAATACGACAAGTAGTAGGCAGATGAGAGTTATGAAGTGGCGTGACATTGGTGAGCCCCCCTTGGTCTGTGGACGGGCAGGAACGTTGCCCTACAAATTCGCACTGAGTACCGGTTTGACCTGCTTGCAGCCTCCGAATAGCCGGTGAAGCGATAGCGGCAAACGCAGACGCAGTGCCGCAGGCGCCCATCCCGGTGGACGCGGGCAGCGTCGCTCACGGTCCGCCGCGACTATTTGTGCCCCAACGCCGCCTGCTGCTGCGCATTGAACCGGGGCCAGCCTTCTGGTATAATGCCCCCACAGGTCTTGTTTGTGAAACGGTAGACCTCGGCCGGTGAATTCGGCTTTGCTGGGCGGGGTTGCTGCACCAGGACCGGAGGGAAGAATGCTGCGAGGTGCATACAGTCGGCTGTTTGCCAGTCCCCGCTGGCCGGGCTGGCGTATCGCGGTGTTCTACGGTCTTATGTGTCTGCTCTTCTCGCGTGAACTGGTGCCATTCAGCGTGGCGTGGGTGATTTCCAGACAGCGAAGGCACGACAACGACTGTGCACGAGCGCATTGTCGCCTGGAACGAGCCCAGCCCCTACCAGTATCGCTGGTTAGTGCCAATGATGGGGGAGGGGATTCACCGGGTGACCGGCTTGCCTCTACGCCATTCTTTTATGATATTGGCCGTGCTGACGATGTGGCTGGTGCTGGTCAGCTTTCACATGCTGCTTCGCCGGCTATCAGCATGCACGCATACTGTGTGGGGAGGTTTGCTGCATGGTTGATACGTCGCCGCAAGCCCGGCCGCAATCCGCAGGCGAGCAACCTGGAGGGTCCCCAGTGAGACGTACTGATGCGAAGTGGCTGGTAACACTACTGGTTTTGTACCTGGCCGTTGGCATCCCCCTGGGCGCTCGGTGCGTGAACCAGCTGAATCCCGACGGCGTCTCCTACCTGCTCCTGGCCGAGCATTATGCCAAAGGGGAGTGGGGGGCCGCAGTCGTGGGTCACTGGAGCCCCCTGCTGCCCTGGTTGATCTCCCTGCTGCTGCGGATGGGCATTGCGCCTTTGGTCGCCGCCAGAAGCATCCTGCTGCTTAGCGGTCTGGGGCTGACTTTGGCCGCTTGGCTGCTCTTCGGTCGCCTGGGGCTTTCCCGACTGCTCCGGTGCGCGGCTACAGCGGCCATCGCCGTGATGGCCCTGGACTACAGCGTGGCCCTGCTCACTCCCGACCTGCTGGTCGCGGCGATCCTGGCTGTGTACTTCTGGCAAAGCCTGGACGCCGGTATCGTTGAACGCCCCAGCGCCGCCTTCAAGTGTGGGCTGGTAGCGGGAGTAGCTTACCTCGCGAAGGCTTATGCTTTTCCGTTCTTTATTCTGCATTTCTCCGTGCTGGCAGTGGTATACAGTCGGCGAGCCGGGCCCGGGGTCAGCGTACGTGCCCTGCGCACGATTGGCCTGGGGCTTGCCGGTGCCGCGGTGTTTGTGCTGCCCTGGGCGACCGCGATATCTGTCAAGTATGGTTTCCCGGCAATCACCACTGCCCCGCGTCTCCGCTCCGAGATCGGGCCGGACGGCCAGTCGCAACTAGCCCATCTGGTGCGTTTGTACCACCCCCGCGCGGAGCGGCTGAATGCATGGGAAGATCCTTACGACGGCACTATCTTGTATCCGGCGGGCCTCCTGATTAGCGACCTGACCTCGCTCAAGCGTCACATCCAGAAGATCAACGGGAATCTGAAATCCTTCCGTGCCTTTGTTGGGCAGATGGCCGGGTGGGGCATTATGAGTATCGTGTTGGTCTGCGTCTTGCTGCTGGTCGTCTCACGGCGCGGCGAAGAAGTAATGCCGCTGTCGTGGGCCGTCTGGACGGTCATTGCCTACGCCTCCGGATATATCATATTTCATGCGATCCCCCGGTACTTCATCCCCCTGGCGCCGGTACTGGTGGCGATGGCTTTCTTGCTGCTGCAGGTGCTTGTTGCCGGTCCTGCTCAGCAGGGCGCGAGCGCTGGAATGCGGCGCTCGCGGCGGCGGAGAGCTTACCTGGCAGCCGCACTTCTGGCCGTCCCCTTTCTGATGCGCCCTGCTGCGAACATCCGCTGGCACTTTGTCCAGCCTCCGGAATGGGGCGATGCCTACGTGGCTCAGCGGCTGTCCTCATTGTCCGTGCGCTCACCTCTGGCGGCCAGTGAATGGTACTACGGGCTGTATGTGAGCTACCGCCTGAGAATGAAGTACTTGGGCCGACCGGCCTCCGAGGCGCCTGACGAGATGGTGGCAGAGCTGCAGGCTGCTGGGGTGGCGACCTTTCTGGTCTGGGACGATGCCGCTTTGGCAGAGGCGCTGGACCAACAGGCTGGGCTGCGGCGTATGGCTACCATAAGCCTGCCACCACCGCTGGAGTCCCGTGAAGTCATTGTGTTCGACGTGCTAGCTCAGCGAGATGCGAAGGCCGGTGAATCCGTGCCGTCCAGGATGAATCCGGCTGGTGGCAAATCGGTGCTGCGTAGAGCACAACATACGGGCAATGGCTGCTGATGCAATCTGGTAGGAATGGCGTTCGAACGGTATGGTGAGAAGCTCATAAGCCAGCAGGGCTTCTTGTGCATGGGGGACTTGCTGCTCCGCGTAGGGAAGATGCCCGTGGTGACAACCGAAGTGCCGATGATTCTACGCTACGACCTCACGCCGGCCGTATCCAGGATGAACGTAGGCGTAGCAATCGTCGACACCC
>CAYNMY010000009.1:0-14559 GCA_964398275.1 uncultured Armatimonadia bacterium
CCATTACGTCCCGGGCCACAGCGCACGGGCTGCTGACGATTCACCAGGCCCACGAAGGGCTGAATGCGGGGACCGAGGTGGAGGTGGAGCTGCTGGTCGCACCCGAGCGGATCGCCAGCAGTATCGTAGCGGTGGGAAGCCACGACCTGGCGCTGGCCGCGGTCGCCGAGCGGATGGCTCAGTGCGAGCCGCCGCTGCATCTGTTCGGCTTGAGTACCGGCAGCACCGAGGGGCTGGCAACCCTGGGCCGAGGTGAAGGGCACATGGCCGGTACGCAGCTGCTCGACCCCGAGAGCCAGGAATACAATGTCAGCTATATTCAGCGCTGGTTGCCGGACTTGCCGCTAATTCTGGTGAACCTGAGCTTTCGGGAGGTTGGACTGCTGCTAAGACAGGGCAACCCAAAAGGAATCCGGACAATACCCGACCTGGCTCGCGAGGACGTGAGCTTCATTAACCGGCAGGCCGGCTCAGGTACCCGCGTGCTGCTCGATTTCCTGCTCCCGCAGCACAATATCCCGGCCACAGCACTGAATGGGTACGAACGGGAAGCCTATACCCACACGATGGTCGCCGAGGCGATCAGGCAGGGCAGCGCCGACGTCGGGCTGGGCATCCGGGCCGCAGCACAGGCCTTCGGACTGGATTTCGTGGCGATTACCGAAGAGCGCTATGACCTGGCTATTCCCAAGGCGTACCTGGACCTGCCCAAGATTTTGACTTTTCGGGAGGTTCTGCAAGACAGCAGCCTCCACACCGCGGTCGCGCAATTAGGCGGTTACTCGACTCGCAATACGGGAGAGATCGTCTATGAGCAGTGATGCCCGCGAAAGTGGGCCAGTACGGGTGGCCATACTGACCGTGAGCGACTCGGCGGCGCGGGGCGAGCAGGACGACCTCAGTGGCCCGCTGCTTGCGGAATTGGTGCGGGCAGAAGGCATGCGCGTGGTGAGCGCCGGAATTGTACCCGACGAAAGACGGGAAATCGCCGCGTGGCTGCGACGGTCTGCCTCGGAAGCCGATGTCCTGTTGACTTGCGGCGGGACCGGGTTGGGGCCGCGTGATGTGACACCCGAGGCGACTGCGGAAGTCATTGACTATCAGGTACCCGGCATCGCCGAAGCACTACGCGCGGCTAGCTTGCAGTATACGCCCAATGCCATGCTCTCGCGGGCGATAGCAGGCGTCATCGGTAACGCGCTGGTGGTGAACCTGCCCGGGAGCCCCGCCGCCGTGCGACAGCAGGTCGCGGTCATGGCCCCCGTCCTCGCCCATGCCGTAGCATTGCTGCATGGTCAAACGAGTCATGACGACGACCAGAGGAGCTCGTCTGAGCCAAAATGCTGATTGATCGTTACGGACGCACCATCAACTATCTGCGCATTTCGGTTACCGGCCAGTGCAATCTCCATTGCCTGTACTGCCGGCCGCGAGGCCATGCTTACGCTCTCCCCACCGCTGGCGAGCTCAGTTTCGAGCAGATTGCCACTGTGGCCCGTGGAGCCGCCAGCCTGGGTGTGGAGCACATCCGGCTCACCGGAGGCGAGCCGCTGCTGCGCGAGGACTTGCCCGAGTTGGTGCGCAAGCTCGCCGACATACCCCGAATCACCGACCTGGCGTTGACTACCAATGGTCAGTTGCTCGCGGAGCAAGCGCCAGACCTGGCTGCGGCGGGATTGCACCGGGTCAACATCAGCATGGACAGCCTGGATGCGCAGCGATATCACGCGATCACCGGTGGGGGCAGCCTGGAGCGCGTCTGGGCGGGGATTGAGGCCAGCCGCCACGTCGGCCTCGAGCCTATCAAGCTCAACATCGTGATGGTGCGCGGATACAATCATGATGAATTGACCGGCTTCGTACGGATCGCCCGTGACGGGGCGGTGCACGTGCGCTTCATCGAGCTGATGCCAGTCGGCCCCGCCGCGGCTCAGGCACACGCGCTCTTTTATCCGGCAGCGGAAGCGCTTCGCCAGATCGAAGACCTCCACCTGGCTTATGAGGGCCGGCCCGGACCCGGGCCCGCTCGAGTCTATCGCGTGGGGCGGGGGACCATCGGTTTTATTGCCTCTATGACCAATCCACCCTGCCCCGCGTGCAACCGGCTCAGGCTCACCTCGCAAGGTAAGCTGCGACCGTGTCTGACCACCGATCTGGAGATTGACTTGCGGCCCGCTCTGGCCGGCCCAGAGCCGGAGGCGGCGGTCGCCGAGGCGCTACGCGAGGCAGTCGCCGTTAAGCCAGCGCAGGGATTGCACCTCACGCAAGCTTCGCAGGTATTCACCGAGATGTGCCAGGTGGGCGGCTGAAGGGGGAGCAGGATCGTGTCCGAGCAAGACGCCAAGCAAATTTGTATGATTGACGTTACCGACAAAGAGCCAACCTGCCGCCGTGCCGTCGCGGCAGCCGAGGTCAAGCTATCAGCTGAGACCCTGGCGCGCATCACCAGCGGCGAGCTCCCCAAAGGCGATGTCCTGGCAGCCGCGCAACTGGCCGGTATCATGGCCGCCAAGCAGACCGCCCACTTGCTGCCGCTGTGCCACAATCTCCCGCTGACCAACGTCGAGGTGCACTGCACGCCGCTTCCCACGCTTCAACGCATCTGTATTCAAGCAGCCGTTACCGCTGTCGCCAGGACCGGGGTGGAAATGGAAGCGCTCACCGCCGCCAGCATCGCTGCGCTTACCGTCTACGATATGTGTAAGGCCCTCGACCCGTTCGCTGAGATTCGCCGCGTCAGAGTGCTGGCCAAAGCCGGCGGCCGAAGCGGGTACCGGCGGACGCCGGGCATCGGGGAGGTAGTGGCAGTATCAACTAGCCAGCACAAGGGGACCAAAAAGCGCAATGTGCCGGAGATAGCATTGGTGGCCGACCAGGGAGTAAATGGAGACGCTCACGCCTGGCCAGGTCCCCGCCAGGTCAGCCTGCTCGCCAATGAGAGTATCGCCGCCGCTCAGGCCCAGGGCGTGGACGCCAATCCGGGTGACTTTGCGGAGAACATTACTACCGAGGGCCTCGACTTGCCCGCCCTACCGATTGGCGCTTACCTGCTCCTGGGCACCACCGCGTTGGGGGAAGTTACGCAAATCGGCAAGGAATGTCTGGAGCCATGCGCCATCGGTAGGCAGCTCGGCGACTGTGTAATGCCGCGCGAAGGAATCTTCGTGCGCGTCGTCCAGCCCGGGACGCTGCGCGCAGGTGACCTCATACAGGTGTTGACTGATTAGGGAACCGGTCCACACTCGGGCGAGGGGAACCACCATATCCCCGCGTCGTTGAGGGCAGGCACAATCGTGTGGGCTTCATAGCTCCGCACATGTCCGTCAACGAAGGCCACATTGGCTCGCCCCCGATGGCGGGAGGAGACCCCGGATTTAGTATCTGGAGCCCGATCCTCACGAACTTGGAATCCTCGGAAGCCCGCATTACCGTTCGTCGGCCCGCAGGTCGAATCGGCAAAAAATATAGTGCGCGAGGGCTGTTCGAACTCCGTCAGGAAGCGCGGCTGGTTAGTCTCCGTATCCTCCAAGTGCCGGTTCAAGCCGTAAGATAGCTCGCCTCGCCTGTCCCATACTTCGGTGTAGGTCCGTGGCGAGGCCACTGGGCAGACGAATAGCTCTTCATTGCTCACGTAGGGATAGACAAAATGCGTCCAGATCCAGGTCTTATCCTCACGAGTAGGGCAAAGCCGCTGGTCGGAGTCGTGGGCATACATCAGCATAGCCATGGCCACCTGGCGCACATTAGACAGGCAGGCGCTCTCCTGAGCCTTGCTCTTGGCCTGAGCGAACACCGGCATAAGCATCGCAGCCAAAATGGCAATTATCGCGATAACCACCAGTAGCTCAACCAGCGTAAACCCGGAGCGCGGAGCACTGCTCCCCAGCTCCCGACGCTGCCCAATCAGATGGACAAGGGACTTGATGCCCAGCGCCATCAAAGCAGCGGCAGCACCAAAGATTATGTACAACGCAATAACAAGCACCAGGCGCGGCTGCGCATGGGTAACCGGCACCCCGGTGGTCACCGCCAGTGCGATCTTCGGGACAAGCCGGGCCAGGTGCGCAACAACCCCGGCCACCACTGTTTGCAGAAGCGCCGCCCGACGCCCGCTGCAAAGCCGAAAGACGTCAAGGCTGGCCCCGGCCAGCAGATAGCCGATGGCCTTCGCCGGGGTAAGCACGCCCACCGCACATGTCAGCATCATGCCCATGATTGCTGTGAGGCTCCCGCCGCCCCGTACTCCCCACAACGCGGACGCCAGCAACGGCGTCAGCCAAAACAGGGCACGATGCCCGGGAATCCCCAGTCGCAGCGGCGGATGGGTAATCGCCAGCACGAAGACCGCAGTGCAACCTACCACGAAAGCAAGGTTGCGCGCCCGGGCCGTGTCCAACGCTCTATTGTCTGCAATCTCGTTGGATGTGGCACTCATAGACGAGCGGGACCTCCCTGTGTCGGCACGCCATCCGCATCATCGTCGGGCCATCCCTTGAAGGGCAGCCAGCAGTCGCTATCCATCCTGACGAACAGCACACACTTGCCCTCGCATAGCGCCGGACGCAGACCGTTGGCGGCGATCACCTCGCCGGCGGTTACCGTTTCCCCGTCCGCATTCCTGACCTCATCCACGCCAGCAGCCAGCACTTGAGATAGGGACAGTGGCCCCTCCAGGTCACGCACTCCGCCCCGGGCGACAAATCGCCCATCATTCCCGGAAGCGGCCAGCGCTGCCGCCGCCAGAGCGCCGACAATACCCCGGCCGTTACCCTGGACGGCCTGCAAGGCGACTCCGGCGGCCTGGGCGACTTCCCAGGCCTCTTTCTCACTGACTACCCGTTGCTGGGCAGCCCGGCCGAACGCAACTTCTCTGAGCCTGTCCGTGCAGCCCACGCACAAGCCGGGATTGCTTCCCGGGCAGCAATGCTCCGCTACCCAGCGTGCCGCGTGCTCGACCAACTCCTCGCAACTCACCGCCGGATGGGTCAGGTGGATGGCATTGGCACTATTCTTGCGAGTATAGGGAATTCCGGGCAGTACGGCTAACTGATGGCGGCTAACACCACGTACCCTGGCATAGCTACCGAGCACCTCGGCCAGCTCTCGGCACAGCCGACCGGTGCCCCCCTCCTCCGGCGTGTCGGTATCGTCCACAGCAATTATGTAATCGGTCAGATCTATATCTATACCCGCCACAATCCTCTCCACTGCTGTTGGCCCCTAGATTCGCTTACCCACTCGTTATGCCCTTCGACATCGGCCAAGTCCCTTGCGCAGGTTGCTAAGAGCACCCTGACTATAGGGGATGTGCAGGCAGCGGGCTGTTACCGCAGGTCGGGGAACGCGAAGGGCTGAGCCAAGACAAATTGGGGCGACCTGCATTTCCGCAGACCGCCCCAAGTACACATCTAGTTGAATGGACATCACCGCCGGGTCCAATCGTAGCCGATATGAACGCCGGCGCTCAAGCCGCCGCCTTCACTCCTATGGCCACAGCGGAGGCGTTCCGGAGTCAGCGATTACCAGAATCGGTGCAGGAAGCTCATTTGTCTGTCCAGCGGTAACGTTAACCGTAATAGGTGCATTGCTGACCAGCGCGTACCCGCCAGGCGGTGTCACGGTGAGTTCCTGTCCCAGCCCAGCCGGCGCGCCAGCAATCGTGAAGCGGCCGTTGTTATCTGTCGCCCCGCTGCGCGTGCCGATCTGGACCTGCGCACCCTCAACCGACTCGTAGCTGCCTTCGCTGCTGCCAAGGGCAAACACCACCCCAGTCAGGGTACCGGTCGTGGTCGGGTCGAAGGATGGTGCTGCGCCACCGCCCCCACAGCCTGCGATGATAACTGTCGCCACTGCTGCCCCCAGCATCACCGCGGACAAGCAAATTCGGTTGGTCATAAGTCTGCTCCTTTCAAGTCATCGTGCCGTTCGGGCGGCGTCAGACGGCTGGCGAATCCGTCAACGTATAACATTGGCCGGCAGGATGCTTCTCACCCGTTGGCCGTCTTCTGCCACTGCCTCCACACAGACCAGGTAGCGTCCGGCGGGAACCAGGCGGCCCGTATCGCTGCGCAGCGTCCAAGTCTGCACGTTCGTCCCCGCACCCACCACTTCGTCAGCACACACCGTACTTACCAGCCGGCCCGCGATGTTTAGCACCTGCACGGTAACGCTACATGGCTTGCTGACCGAGTAGGTGACGGTCAGGCCACTCTGGGTAGGCTGGACGGAAGCAGCGGAGATTACCAATCCCTGGCCCTGCCGCGGCATGACACTGAGCCGGAAGTGCCGCTCGGTGAGGCCTTCGCTATTGCTGCGGAACGCGTAGGAAGGCATCGTCCGCGCATACATAGTGCAGGAGGCGTCCAGGTCGGTCAGCATGATAACCAGATCCCTGGGAACCTCGCTGACATCAGGCAGCGAGACCGCCACCTCGCTGTCGGGAATATCCGTGCTCACCACGAAGTCCCAGCACGCATCACCTGCGGCAGCGGTCCTGACGTCGTGGGCCAGACGATTCCCCTGTTCGTCCACAATATACAAGTCTACGGTACCGGCCACCGTGGGCGGATTGTCAATTCGGTAGCCGGCCCCCGCTGCGGTCACGCCGGCCACAGAACTCAGGTCGGCACGGCCCGCTACCCGCGCGACAAGCGGAATGGCCCAGCCCTCAGCTCCCAGGTCGAGCTGCTGGGGCTTCACTGTCTCGGCTTGCAGCGGGCCAACAGGTTGGATAGACAGTGTAGCATCCAACCCAGTGGCGCGCAGCCACAGGCCCTCCCACGGATTGACGGAGGTCCGGGCCACGTTTATGCCCGGCTCGTCGGTAACCAGTAGGTAGGTACCGGAATCCGACTGGTAGACGAAGCCATAGGGCAGCACGTGTGACGCATCCGTCATAATGTTGGCAAAGGGCAGCACAGCATTAAAGGGGTTGGCCACGAGATTCCAGTTTACCCCCAGGGGCATAAGGAAGGTGGTATCGGTCGCCGCTGGAACTCCGGCAACCGAAACGTCCTGCGCGCCGGCCATCCGCACAAAGTAACCTTTGCCCGGAGCCACACTCAGGAAGCTCCTCGTCACCGCATCATCACCAGGCGTCGGGCTGACGTAATCACTGATGCTCGGGCTCCAGCGGCAAAGTTGGTCAGTGCCAAAGACCGTCGCGGGAGCATCATCGCCCAGGGGCGTACAGGGCACGCCCACCATCGAGAGACCATCGGGCAGCGGCTGCGGAGTGGTGAAGACCGGCGCAGCCGTAAAGTCTATGCCGGTAGCGTTGCCAACTGCTTCATTGACAGTCACGTCAATGCTGCTCGGGATGAAGCCATATGTACCCGGCGTTGGCGTCACCGTATGAGTGCCCGCCAATACGCCGGCGATAGTGTAGGCGCCATCCGCACCAGTGGTGCCGGATTGGCCACCCGCCGTCACTGCCACACCGGCCACCGGGTCATCATTGGAGTCGGTTATGGTACCCGATATGGTATGCGTCGTCGCTGTGCCAGTGAAGTCTACACCAGCAGCACTGCCTGCGGCGTCATTAACCGTGACTTCGGTCGTAACCGGCAGGAAGACACACTCCGCCCTGGTCGGCACAACCGTGTAGGTTCCAGCCAACAGGCCATCAACAACATAGGTGCCGTCGGCCCCGGTAGTCGTCAGGCGGCCGTCTACGGCTATATTCACGTCCGCCATCGGCTGGCCAGCAGCGTCAAGGACGGTGCCGGAGATTGCGTAGGTATGGCGCGTACCAACGAAGTCCACATCCGTGGCATTGCCCCCGGCCTCGTTGACCGTGACATCGGTGCTCTGCGGGGTGAAGCTGTATTCCGCCAGGGCCGCAGTGACGCTATAGGTCCCGGCCACCAGTGCGGCTATCGTGTAGGTGCCGTCCGCAGCAGTAGTGGTTGAGCTGCCATCGGCGGTTACCTCCACACCAGCCAGCGGCGTACCCGCATTGGTAACCGTACCGGAAATGGTGTAGAAACTGCTCGCGGCGATGAAATCTACATCCGCCGCGGAGCCCTGCGTCTCGTTGACAGTCTTGCTCTGACTGGGCGGCGCGAACTCGTGGTCAGCCAGGGCGGGAGTCACTGTGTAGGTCCCGGCCACCAGCCCGCCGATCGTATAGGTACCATCGGCGGCGATGGTATCGCTCTGCGTGCCCGCAGTGACCGCAACACCTGCCAGACCCGTACCGCCCTTCGTAACAGTGCCCGAGATAGTGTAGGTCTTCTGGGTGCCAACAAAGTCCACTCCCGTGGCATTACCTGCGGTCTCGTTGACCGTCTGCTCACTGCTGCTTGGCTCGAAGGTATACTCCGCCAGGCTCGGCGTCACCGTGTAGGTACCGGCTACCAGCCCCGTTATCGTGTAGGTACCGTTAGTGGCCGTCGTGGCTGAGGCGCCGTCGGCGGTAACTCTCACGCCGGCCAGCGGATCGCCGGCATTGGTCACGGTGCCCGAGATCGAATAGGTCTTCCACGTACCGACGAAGTCCACATCCGTGACACTGCCCACGGTTTCGTTAACATCAACGCTCTGGCTGACCGGGGTAAAGTCGTATTCAGCAAGGGCGGGCGTTACTGTGTAAGTGCCGGCGATCAGCCCGCCTATTGTGTAGGTGCCGTCGGCCGCGGTGGTGGTCGAGTGGCCATCCGCGGTTACCTGGACATTCTCGATGCCCGTACCCAAAGCATCGGTAACCGTACCCGAAATGGAGTAGGTGTTCTGCTCAGCAACGAAATCTACGTCCGTGGCACTGCCGTCGGTTTCGTTAACGTCAACGCTCCGACTGGTCGGCGTGAAGTGGTGCTCAGTATAGATGGGCGCCACCGTGTAGGTACCCGCTAACAGGTCAGTGAACGAGTATGAGCCGTCCACACCTGTGGTGGACGTGTCGAGAACCGTTGTGCCCTGCAATAGGACGAGCGTAACGTCAGTCAGGCCGACGCCGCCCTTGGTAACAGTACCCGAGATGCCATAGGTGTTCAGGGTGCCGACGAAATCAACATCCGTGGCATTGCCGGAAGCATCGTCAACGGTAGCATCGGAAGATACCGGGGCGAAGGTGTATTCGGTCAGAGTTGGCACGACCGTATAGTCACCGGCGACCAGCCCGTCAAGGGTATATGTGCCGTCGGCGGCGGTCATGGTGGACTGGCCATCGGCGGCAACATTGACGTTGGCCAGCGGCGTGCCCTGGTCATCGAGTATTGTGCCCGAAATTGAGAATACGCTGACGGACGGGCCCGGGTAGGTGTCGCCTTCGGGATCGGTAACGCCGCCATCAGTGGTGAACTGGAAGCTATGAACGCCGGCGCCCAGAACGTTGCCGGCGATCGTCACCACGAATATGGCGCCATTGGCATAGTTGTCGTCGGCCGGATCTTGCTGGGACATACCATAGGAAGTGGTCCCGTCCAGGACCGTCGTGACCGCCGAGGGCGCATCGTTCTCGGCATCGGTATAGCGAACCGTAAACTGGAAGTTAGTACTGAGGATGCCCTCATCGGGATCCACCGGATTGAGGCCATCGGTGTCCAGCGTCGGCGCCTGATTGCCAATATCTACGCTGAACTGCTGAGCGCTACACCAATCCGATTCGGCATTGTCGTCATCAACGGACTTTGCCCGCCAGTACCAGGTGCTCAGATCAGGCAACGGGTCCGTCACCGTGACCTGGTGGGTCCCGCGGCTGGTCGTGTACTGGTAATCGGGATCGGGGAAGCTGGCGTCGGTGTCCAACTCCACAACGTACAGCAGCTCCGTTGACGATACGCCCGGAACCGGATCATCAGGGTCCGGGTCAGTGGCCTTGTTCCAGTGCAGCGTGGGCGTCGTGGTGCCTACCGACTGGTTGTTGGTGGGAGTAAAGCCTCCCGCCGGCGCCTCGGGGGGCTGGTTCTCCAGATTCACGTAGAAGTATTGGACCTGCGACCAGTCCGAGGTGGCGTTGGCATCATCGAGTGTCTGCACCCGATAATAATACAGGATGTTATCCAGCAAGTCGGTATTCACCGTGGCTTGAGTGATGCCGGCCGCGGTCAGGTGGTTGAACACCAGCGTGCCGCCAAATCCATCGCTGTTGTAAGTCGCCTCGTCCACCAACTGGATCCGGTAGCGCAAAGTGGCCGGCGTGTCATCGTCATCCGGGTCACTGCCCGCACCCCAACTGATTGTGGGCCGGGCCGTCTGCACCGGCACCGGTGGCTGCGACTCGTAGCGGTCACTGGGATCGAATGGCGCCTGCGGCGGAGTGGGCGCAGCATTCTCGACCGTGGTAAACTGCAAAGTGGCGGTGCACCAGCCGGAGGTCATACCGTCAGCATCGCGCGTCCGCACCCGCCAGTTGTACTCCACGCCCTGACGTAGCTCCTGCGCAGCGGTCAGCGTATACTGAGCAACGCCGACGACAGGAGTAGTTACGTCCACCTCGGGACTGCTGAAGTCAGCGTTATCGTCAACCTGGAGGTCATAGCTCAAAGTAGCCGGCGTGTCGTCCGGATCGGGATCGCTGGCATCATCCCACTGGAAGGTGGGCAGCAGGTTGCTGATCCGAGCGCCGTTAAAGGGCACAAAACCACTGCTGGGCGCTACCGGCGGTTCGTCGGTAGCGTTGACATCAAATTCGGCCACAGCACAGTCCGACCATTGTGACTGCGCCCCCTCATCATCCTCGGCCTGCACCCACCAGTAGAAGTGCCCGTTCTCCGCCAGATCGCTGTCAACTTGTATCTCGCTGATGCCAGGAGCAGTATCACCACTGAAACGAATGTCGGTGAAGGCCGCATCACTGGCTACCTGGACGTGATATAGCAATGTGCTGGGCGGATCCGAAGCGTTCGGATCGGTGCTCGCATCCCAGTCCAGGAGAGGCTGCTGGGTGGCGATTATCACGCCATCCGGACTCAAATTGGTCGGCGCAGTGGGCGGATCATTGTCTTCCACAACGAAACTCATCCCGGCCGTCCAGGCTGAGGTTGCGGCCTGCTCGTCTTCGGTCTGCACTCGCCAGTACCAGGTCCCGGCAGCCAGGGCTTCACCCGGCTGCACCTGGTACTGGGTTACCCCTCCGGTCACTGACGTGTCAATCTCCGGATTGATGAACCCGGCGTTATCATCTACCACCAGATTATAGGTGAGTGTATTAAGCTCGTCATAGTCGTTGGCGTCCGTGCCAGCGTCCCAGCTCAGCAGCGGAGTGCTCTGGGTAATTGTGTCGCCATCGCCGGGGCTGAAGCCGCCGGCGGGTGTCGTGGGCGCGACGTTCGTCTGGATGGTGGGCTTAGGCGCCAAGAAGTCGGGCGCCGCCGGATACCGGGCAGGACTGGCTGGGTCACCATACGGATCGAGCGCCTCGAAATAGACGTCATACTCGCCATCGGGCCCCGGTCCGGGAGCGGTCAGAGCCATACTGTAGGTGTAACCCTTCCCATCAATCACATTGACGTCACCGGGATCGACCTCGTCCATATTGTAGCCGGTTGCACCAATGAAAACCTTTAGGGTGGAGGGCATATCGCCGTCTGCATCGATGTATTCTATCCCGAAGGTGAATTCAGTGCCCTCAGGTCCTATTAGCTGTAGCGGATTGGCGGGATCATCGAAACAGTAGTTCCCAGTAGCACTGAGGGTACCATCACTGAGTGCCGGTTCGCGATTGGCGATCAAGGGGGCATCAGTAAATCCACTGGCCGGTAGGCGCCCGCTGTCCGCCCCGTCGGAGGTGATGAAGAAACACTTATGCTGTCCCAGACCCAACTGCTCGGCAGCTATCTGGAAGGTATAGACGTTGTTACCGTCAGTATAGTCAACGTCGCTGGGATTCGCCGCCGCCATCTCGTGGGCATTGCTTTCCTCGAATCCATCAATGTAGACCTTCACGTATTCTGGTTCATTGCCGTAGACGCCACTGTAAGCATCCGTATCTGTGTAGGTGACGGTATATGTGATAGTATCGTCTCGGTTGGCTGGGTCGGGAGATATGTCAGCGTCGGAGAGCACCGGTAGCGTATTGGGATGGACCGTCGGCCCCAGTTTACCTGGGCTCCCCGTGGCATCATCCGGGAAATCAGTGGCGTCCAGCGTAGCCTCCAGGTCGCCGTCATTGGCTCCGAAGGTGTGGGCATACGCATCAGTGTCGGGCATAGCACCGAGCCTGACGTCCGTATAGTAGACCTTACCGTTCTTGACGTCGGTGTCGCCGCCGTCTTCCTCCTGGAGGTTCACCCACTCATCGAAGTCGCCATAGTTGCCACCGGAGGCAGTGTCACTAATACCGACTCGAATAGTAGTGGGGAAGTCGCCGTCGGCGTCGGTATACTTGACGCGGAACCGGTAGGTGGTTGCCGAAGTGCCCACATTGGGATCAACACTCGTGGCGGCATCCGGACTGGGGTCGGGAGTAATCGGAGAGACTGCTGGTGCGTTCAACACAGGTGCATAGTTCTGTGGCTCGAGCGTCGGACCAGACCGGAAGGAGCCCTCGACGCCAAAGCGATCGCCTGGCGGCAGATTAGCGAACTCGCCAACCTCCCCAGGCGCTGGATAGGACCCAGTGCCCCAGTTATCAGCAAAGGTGAAAGCGTAGCGGAAAGTGCGCGTCTCGTTTTCGAGGTGAAACTGGTTGAACTCGAACTCGTACGTAGCCCCCGAGGTGTAGTTGCCGCTCACTTTTTCCATGTTCCCCCGGAAAACGATCATATATTGATCGCCGGCAGCGATCTCGGGGACCAAGACGGAGGCTTCAACCTCTATCACCCAGCGACTGTTGCCAACGTCATAATTATTCCCGGTAATGCGGAAGTACTTGCCCCGGGTGGTATCAATCCAGCCTATGGCCCCGGCGACGGTACCATTGACCATCTTGACATACCAGTCGGCCAGCTCGTTGGTCTCCCAGTGGTCTGACGGAGTGTCCGAATCAAATATCCGTGTGAGTAGGGACGTCCCCGAGACTGTACCGATCAGGCCCAGCGGCTGCATAGCGGGGTCGTAGATATCTACCCAGGCATGACGGGGTTCATCACCGTCGGCATCGCGGTAGGTCACCTGGTAGGTAAAGACGGTGTCCTCATCACCAGTGGTCGGCGAGACACCAGCATCATACAACTCAGGTGGGCCATTGATCCGTTGAGTATTCAACTGCAGCGCCGGATGGGTTTGGCCCGCCCCCGGCCGGCGGGGGAAGTAAGCCACGTGGTCGCCGTCGGAGGCCTTGAAGTAATACTGGTGCTGGCCAGGCGAGAGACCAGTCCGGAAGCGATACCATACCCCGTCCTGGTCTGCACTGGGCAGAGGGGTACCGTCATCAAGCGCTTCCACCCGGTTCATCTGATAGTACTGGTTGTCCAGGTAAAGCGCTACGTAAACCGGGCGCGAGTTGTCGTCGGCAAAACACCGTACCCAGAAATCATACGTCATCCAGCCAGTACCACGATTGATTCCGCGTTGCCCGCCGCTATTGGGTAGTGGCCAGTAATGATTGTGGCTCCCGGAGGTGTCGCCGTAGTGAGTAGTTGGCTCCCAACTGGGCGTGGCGTCGAGGATGTCGTCGGCGTAACCACCCCGGGCCAGAACTGGCTGAACTTCGAAGTCAGGGTAAGGCAATCCGCTACCCATGACGTTGTAGGCCGGGGTATCCGTGCCTGCGAGAAGATCATAGCCGTCAGGATGCGCCGCGGATGGATTCTCATGATTGTCATAGTCCCCGGTTGCGGGATCCGGGGCGCGGTAGTCAGAGGTGGTTTCATAGTAATAAGCCAGCGTGCCGTCGGCGATGGCATAATTCCGCGCGGGGTTGAGCCAATCACCCCCACTATTCCCAGTAAACGCAGTGTAATAATTCCGGAACACAAAGCCAGTGCCCCACACGTCGCCGGAGGCAGGCACATAAGGCAAGCCCGACGTGTAGCTCTCCGGTTGCACCGTGTACTTGTAGTAGACGCCGCTTACGTAATCGGCCGGAGTAGCCGCTGACTCGGCCTTGCCGTTGCGGGCCTGGTCCCATACCATGAAATGCGCCCCGAAGAGACCGTCACCAGGGTGATAATCTTGAATCCAGATCATCACCCCGGTTTTCATGCCTGCATCCGGGTCATCTCCTGCTGAGGAGGTGCTATTTCGCCACGGATCATCCCCGTACATGTGGAACGCCCGCGGTGGTAGGCCCTTAGTATGCTTGTAGCGCACGCCGAATTCGTAGGTAGAGGAGCTAGAGCCAATCCCGACCGAGGTCCCGCCATCATCAGGGGTGACAGTCAGTCCCGCGTTGGAGATTGTCTCCAGGCTGTTGGCAACCACCTCGAAAGTCGCTTCGGCGCTGTTTTTCAAGTTGTGGTGTTCGGGCAGGTGGTTGTCGTCAGCCTCAACGTACCACGTCCAAGCCCCGGTAGTAAGGCCGTCATTCTTGTAGTCTACCGTGGCGTAGTATTCCGCGCCCACCCCCGTGGCAGCGGGATCCACCGGGTTCATCACCTGGACGGGCAGAGGAGGGCTCGCGCCCACCTTGACGTAAAGACTCAGCTTTTCGACCACTTCCTGGCCAGGATACAACTG